>CAYQLL010000001.1:0-1280 GCA_964418405.1 uncultured Christensenella sp.
GATATGTAAAACTATACCGGGAGAAAGATAACAGTCCGAAGAAGAGAGAAAAAAGTGACTCACAACGGACAAAGAGAAGAAACGCAGTTTAGGCGAGGACCACGAAGCGACTCTAATCTTAGACCCAATTTCAAAGGATAAGCCAAAGAGAGAGAGACCACCACCAAAACCCCCGCAGTCAAACTCCCAATACCCATTCCCTAGATTTTGTATTAGTCTATCCTTCAAAATCTTGAGTATAGTATATATGAGAAGATATTTTGCTTTTATAGTTGTAAAAAAAATTAATATAGCAAGGGTAGTATGTAACTATAAAAGCAAAATACCGCAAAAGCCGTAGGATTTTGCGGACTTCAAAATTTGCACACAAAACGAGATTTTTGTACAAAAGTAATAAAGAAATTCATTAACAAAAAGGAAAGTAGTATATATAAAAAGGATAATGTATTTAAGAAAAGATAAAAAAGAAAACGCAAACAAAGTTTGAGTTTTCTAAAAAAAGAAATATTTAAGAAAAAAGTCGAAAATCTGCTCGTTTTGTGTATTTTGAGAAACAGTTTTTGCTGTTTCGTGCATAGTTTACAACACAAAAATCTCAATTGCAAGCACTAGTGCCAATTTTTTTTGAAATTTGTTAAAAAATTTGATTTTTAATGATAATAATATTATACTTTATGTATGAAAAATAAGATAATTGATTTTCTGAGAACAAGTCCAATAAAATTTCATAGCAAAGATGATATGATTTTGTTTTTTGCTGGGAGATTTACCAAAACTCCTAAAGAGATAAAACAAATTATAGATTCGATGATTATCCATGGCGAGATTTATGAGAAAAAAAGGGGCGAGTTCAAAGTTGTACTTGATGATAAAAAATTGATAAAGGGTAGGATTTCTGGAACAAGTCACGGCTATGCATTTTTAATTCCGCAAGATAGAACGCTTCCTGATTTCTATATTTCCGCCAAAAAACTCTGCGGTGCACTCAACGGAGATATTGTGCTTGCTAAAATTTTGGAACAAAGCGAAAAGGCAACGGAATGTGAAGTCGTTTCAATTTTGGAAAACCAAAACAAGACTATAGTTGGTACCATAACCTATGTCAACAAGAAAAGTGCGTTTGTTGTGCCAGATAACAAAAAACTATATAAAGACATTTTCGTTCCCCCAACAAAAACTCTCAGTGCGAAACAAGGGTATAGAGTTGTTGTGAAGTTAAATAAAAATAGTGGTGGTAAACTCTCGGGCGAAGTTGTTGAGATTTTGGGCGAAAGTGACGA
>CAYQLL010000001.1:1290-30777 GCA_964418405.1 uncultured Christensenella sp.
CATAAACTGTACGAAACCTTTCCGTCAAGTGTTTTAGACGAAGTAAAAAACGTTCCAAACCGTGTAAAAATTGATGAATACTTGGGTAGGGTTGACCTAAGAACTGAGAAAATCTTCACAATTGACGGGGAAGACTCGCGAGATTTTGACGACGCTGTTTCGCTGAAAAAATCGGGCGAAAACTATGTTTTGTCGGTGCATATTGCTGATGTTGGACATTATGTGAAAGTTGGTAGTGCGCTTGACAAGGAAGCATACACTCGTGGCACAAGCGTGTATTTTCCCAATATGGTATTACCTATGCTTCCCAAAGAACTTTCCAATGGTATTTGTTCATTAAATGAAGGTGTGGATAGGCTTACACTCTCCTGCGAAATGGAAATTGATAAAACAGGTAAGGTAAAATCGCATAAAATATATGAAAGTGTGATAAATTCCTGTCATAGACTAACATACACTCAAGTCCACAAGGTGCTTTTGGGCGACAAGGAAGAAAGCGAAAAGCTTTCAGATATTAAAGATATTTTGCTTGAAATGAACGAACTTTCCAAAATTTTGGAAAAGAAAAGACTTTTTGCAGGGATGCTAGATTTGGATATTGCCGAGCCGGAAGTTAGTGTTGATGATGAGTTTAATGTGACATTTTTACAAAAAAGGGAGAGAAACGATGCACACAAACTTATTGAAAACTTTATGGTTGTAACCAACGAAGTTATCGCAAAACATTTTAAGGATAAAGGTGTGCCGTTTATATATCGTGTTCACGAAAAGCCGGTCATTGAAAAAGTGAGAAATGTATGCGCGTTTTTGAAAAGTTTTGGCATTGAAACTGACGATGTAAAAGACCCTGACCCCAAATTTTTCCAAGATATTTTGGAAAAGACAAAAGATAAGGACTATGCCGAAACATTGCACAAAGTGGTGCTTCGCTCTTTGCAAAAAGCAAGATACTTGGATGAACCGCTTGGACATTTTGGCTTAGCACTAGAAGATTATTGTCATTTTACGTCGCCAATAAGACGTTATCCTGACCTTGTCATTCATAGAATAATAAAGGATAGTTTGCAAGGTTATATAACAAAAAATCGTAAAATTGAGTTAAAAGATTTCGTTTTTGATGCGTCGCAACGATCAAGTGATACAGAAAAAAACGCGGACGAGGCGGAGCGAGATGTTGACGATTTGTTCAAAATGGTGTACATTAAAGATCATATTGGCGAGCAGTTTGATGGTATAATATCGGGTGTGCAAAACTATGGGATATATGTCGAACTGGACAACACGGTTGAAGGTTTAGTGAAAATTGAGAACTTGCCACAAGATGGTTACTTATATATGGAAAAATCTCTAAAACTTAAAGGAAATTCACACACATATAGTCTTGGCGATAAAGTCAAAATAAAGGTGATGGGGGCAAATGTGTTTGACAGGAAGATAGATTTTGAGTTGGTGTAAATTGCAAAAATTAAGTAAAAAAATACGCAAAAAACTTTAAAAATAGTAAAAAAATTGTAAAAAAAGGAAAAATATGCAAAAAAACGAAAAAATCATATGCAATAATAAAAAGGCATATCATAACTATTTTATATCGCAAACATATCTTGCGGGAATTGTTTTGATGGGTAGTGAAGTTAAGTCCATAAGGCTTGGCGGAATAAATATAAATGATGCATTTATCACAATAACAAACGGCGAAGTGTGGCTCAAAAATTGTGTCATAAAACCTTACGAAAAAGCAACAAATTTTGCACCACAACAAAATAGGAATAGAAAACTTCTCCTAAATAAAATTGAAATAGAAAAATTAAAAAAGCAAACAATAATAAAAGGTAATGCACTTGTTCCGATTAAAGTTATTCTAAAAGGTGGGCTGGTGAAAGTTGAAATTGGACTTGGTAAAGGTAAAAAACTTTACGACAAAAAAGATACATTAAAAGAAAACGACATAAAACGCGCAATGAATCGCGAAATAAAGTCACTTGTCTAGGTTGACAAATTTGCGAAAAATATATATACTAACTATGTAAAAACTAACAGAATGTAATATTTTTACAAAATGCGGGGACGTTTAGGATTTGACGGGGAGCGGAAAACAGGACGCAAAGCATGTGGTATTTCCCTTTGCAATACCCAAAAGAACAAAGGAATGCTTAAACGCAAACAATAATAATGCCGTTGCTATGGCTGCCTAAGTGCAATTAGCAACTTTGTGAATGTGTGTCGAGTTTACAAAGTCGGATAGACACAAAATTTTGATTGTCGCCAAACTTTCAATCTTACATTAGGCTAGTTTTTGTAAATTGTGTTTGTGCAAGTTATAAAAATTAAACAAAATTACAAACTAAACATGTAGAAAAATCTTCTTTTCCCTTTTCGGACGCGAGTTCAATTCTCGCCGTCTCCACCAGTAAACAAAAAGAAAAGCATAAAATTGCTTTTCTTTTTGTTTACAATGAAATTGCACTTTCAGTTCAGTGAAATTGCTTCGCAATGATATTTGCTAGCGCAAATGATATTTTTGCTAACGCAAAAGATAAGGTTCAATTTCATATCATTATGAGCAAAGCGAATAATATCATTAACCTATGGTTAATATCATTGGCAACGCCAATATCATTATAATTGGTTACAATAAAACACTTGATAATATAATTGACTTATGCAATAATATAATTATGAAAGAGAATATATTAATTGAAAAGTCAAAAAAATTTGCTATAGATATTGTAAATTTATGTGATAGTATAAAGAGTCATTCAAGCATTGTCAACCAACTAATTAGGAGTGGAACCTCCATAGGTGCTAATATCCATGAAGCACAATATGCTCATGGGAAAAATGATTTTATTGCAAAGCTTGAAATCTCATTAAAAGAATGTAGTGAAACTGAATATTGGTTAGAATTATTGTTTGAGACAAATAAAATTAGTGAAGTAGTTTATAAAGAATTAAAACAACAAGCTGGCACTATTCGTAGATTATTGATTGCTTCATGCAAAACAGCAAAGGGCAATATATAAGAAATAAAATTGAACTTTCAGCTTGGTGAAATTGCTTCGCAATGATATTTGCTAGCGCAAATGACATTTTTGCTAACGCAAAAGATCTTAAAATAACTTTATTATAAAAAATGAAAAAATAGCCCCGAAGTTTGGAACTATTTTTTCATTTTTTTATATAGACAGGGATTTTGAAACGATATATACAAACATCAAAGACGTCAAAAAGCCACATAAAAGTCACGACAGCGGTTATTATTGTTAAAAGAGTTTTGATTTGGATAGGTGTTGTGTCTGTTATATTAAAATAAAATGCAACGAAAGCCAACATACCCAAAATAAGCATCGTAAATGCCCTTTTGTATCTGCCGACATAAAAGCAATGTCCACCCAAAAAACCTGTAAAAATTGCCAGAAGTATAATTTTGTAACGTTTTAGGTCACTTGGAGTTGAGCGAATATAAACGACATCTTTGCCTTCGCCTGCCTTTATTTTTTCTTTGGCGGCAGAGTTGGTTGCACTTTTAAGTCGTTCGAAAATAAGACCACATTCACTACAACGAATGTCGTGTTCTAAATGTTTTGTTCCACAACGTGGGCATTTTTCTTTGAATATACTCATTTTTTTCTCGGTGCTCCACAAAATACACATTGATTTTTTGATTTTTCGACAACACTTCCGCAATATTCACAAGTTGTAGTATTACTACCTTGCTCGTCATTATTTTCAATAAGCTCATTAATTTTTTTGCAAATGTACTTTGCGTATTTTATATCATTAAACACAATCGTATTGTTGTCTGATGTGATTGTTATATCGCAAACATTGGACAGTTTTCCTAAAAAACTTTGACTTGTTTTGCAAGATGTTATTTCTTGGAATTTTATATCGTTGGACACAAACATTTCTTTGCCATCTATAATAATTGCTCGCTTGTTTGTGATAACATATTTGATATACTTTACTTTTACATATCCGGTAACAGTGGAAGCAATGCATATCCAAACGGGTGTAAGGTGTAGCAAGAAAAATGGAATGATGAAAAACAGAAACTCAGGGCTAATTGCGGTTCTTGTTATTTCAACAATAGCAAACGTATCAAGAAATGCCCACAAAATTGCGATTGGTAAAAATTTCATACATGCCCTCAAGGCAAAAGTTCGTTTTTTGGGAGATTGTTGCCATATAATTTTTTCGTCTTTTTGCAAAATATCGTTTATTGATGATTCTTGATCTTCTCTATTTTTAACAAAAAATTGTTCATCTAGTGTTTTCATAAGATATTTATAACAAAATTGCAAAAAAAAATCAACTCAAATTGATTGAATTGATTTTTTTCATACAAATCTTTATATGTTAAATTACTTAAGCTCTACTGTTGCGCCAGCTTCTTTAAGTTTAGCTTCAATTTCTTTTGCTTCAGCGGTTGGAACATTCTCTTTAACATTTGCTGGAGCACCTTCAACAAGTGCTTTTGATTCACCAAGACCAAGTCCTGTGATTTCTCTTACAGCCTTAATTACGTTGATTTTGTTTGCACCAGCGTCTTTAAGAACAACTGTAAATTCTGTTTTTTCTTCAGCGGCTGCAGCTGCTGGAGCACTGCCACCTGCAACTACTGCTGCAGCGGCACTTACGCCAAATTCCTCTTCCAATTTCTTTACAAGGTCGTTTAGTTCAACGACTGTCATTGATTTAACTTCTTCAATAAATTTATTTAAATCTGCCATTTTTTTATTTTCCTTTTAATTTAATAATTTTAATTTTGTTTTTTTATTTTAATTTTGTTTGTCAGCAATCGCTTTAACGCAAACTGCCAAACCACGCATTGGTGATGAAAGCATACCAACCAATTGAGCAAGTAAAACTTCTTTAGATGGAATACTTGCAAGTGTTTTAACTTCGTCTGCACCAATCACTTTCCCATTGTAAATACCAAACTTGATTGGGAATTCACAATTTTCTGTTTTCGCATCAGCAACAATTTTTGCTGGAGCGATTTCATCTTCATAGCCAAAAGCAATTGCGTTTGTGCCTTCAAGATAACTTTCGCAACCCGTGAAACCAAGTTCGTTTAATGCACGAAGAACAAGTCTGTTTTTGTACACTTTGTATTCAGCACCGCTTTTGCGGAAGTTCGCACGAAGGGCAGTGTCTTGTTCAACTGTTATTCCGCGATAATCTGCAACAACAATTGTTTTTGCCTTTTGAATTTTTGATTTGATTTCTTCAACCAATTCTTTTTTTGCATTCAAATTTGCACTCATTTTTTTGCCTCCTTTTTTAGATTTGTATGTTAAAATTAAAAAACCTTTCGTGCCGATTAAAAGCAGAAAGGTTGTATTCACCATTCAAATCTTTACCTCGGCAAGCACAAAACTGTTTACGGCGAAAGTTCGCCACTTGCTGTCTTTGGACAAAGGAATATTTAATTTTCGTGTGTTATAATAGCACTTTATTTTATGTTTGTCAACTACTTTTACACAATTTCTATGCCACCATCACTGCTAACTGATTTCGTATTTTCATCATTTTTTAAGAATGCAAAATTTTTTCTTGATATATGGTCAACTCCTGTTGTGTCTAAATAATTTTTAATTTCTTGAGCACTTCTACCTGGTTTTATTACCCACGTTTTATGCCTGTCAAACAATGAATCATTTAATTCCATTGTGCCGTTCTGCCTGTTATAAAAGCTGATTTTTTGTTTTTCTTTATATTTATGTTTGTTTTTAATAAGACCTACAAATGGCATATAAGTTAAAGTGTTGTCAACTCCGACTGAATTGGCTTTATTCATCTCTTGTTGGAGTCTGTTTTCATCAACTGCGAACAAATCGCTCTTATCATAAATAAATTTCTTATCAAAGCAACGCGAGATTATGTTTGAGGAATGTAGATGTACACCATGATGGTCACTTCCACCAGATAAATATAAATCGTATTTTTTTGCAATATCATAAAGGACTTTGCTTTTTGCACCACTGAGATTGAGTTTGTTAAATATTTCGAACCCAAAATTGTTATCTCCTCTAAGTTGGATTACCTTTTGGACAAATTCCTCGATATTTTTTCCGAAGGTGAATGTGATATACAATTGATAAATTTCTTCTGCAGAATAGTGCTTATTATATAAAGCATTTATCGAAATAACTTTTGTGTCAATAACATTTTTATCAATAATAGAAGTGTTTTTGAATATTTGGAAAGCATTATCTTGTGTTGTGGAGATTAATGCTTCTGCAAATGCATTATTGCAGTCTAGCGAATTTTGCAACTGTTTTTTATTAATACTATATGGATGTGCCAGTGCAAAATACCCGTCGGCATTTTTTATGGCATTCATATAATCATCAAGTTCCCATTTTGAACCACTAATCGCTTGTTCATTTCCAAACTTACTAAAATTAAAACATTGCATAATTTCAGGAATATTTCTGAAATTTTTTTTTGGATAATGTTCTTTTAAGTAACAGAAAAATTTGTTTTGGGCATGTAAGCAAGATCTCGTATTATTCGTTATAAAATCAAGATCTGCAATTGGAATTTTTTTACCTGTTATATCATCCACTCTTTTTTTCGCCCACAATATCATTTTACCAATTTCAATTGGTGTTATGCTACTTGAAGAATCGCTAATGTTGTTAAGTTTATAATTAAATAGTTTAGAAAATGAATTAAATGTTGGATCATATACATTGTACCCATATGCAAGAGCATGACATTTTTTAAAAGAAGAATAACCATCTTCATTAACACCTATACATCTTAGTCCAGCATTTACTTCTATTCCCGGAATAAAATCAAGTTGTTTATACTGTGCTGGGTGTTTTTTTATTAGACTTATTGCATCTTTTGACCCTTGGATATTTTGGTGGTCAGTTATGGATATACAACACTTTGTGTCATTTATGATGTAATCTTTTAATTGTTGAACTTTATTTGGAGAATTAAGTAATATTTCTTGTATGTGTTCTTGTTCTTCTTTTCTATCTGCAAAATAGGGCGAGAACTCGCGAATTAAATCATCCATTCTACTTGCATTTTCACTATTCTCACATTGTTCCACTCTTTCAATCATTGCTCTTTGAACAACTTTTGCCGTTTCAAGTGCATTGTGCAAAATTTCTTCTGGTGTGGCATCACAATCGTTTTCAAACGAATATTTACTATGAATATGAAGATCAATAAACAAATAATTTCTCATATACTTTTCCTTTATAAACTTTCTTCTATTTTTGATTTGGTATAATCTAGTAAATCTTTGCTAATATCCGACTTTTTTAACTTTTCGAACTCGCAATTAGCAACTTTGTTTTGTTTTAGACCGCTTAACGTGATGATATACATTATTTTTGTGTAGACATTATATTTTTCATTGTACATTTTCACTATTGCTTTTTGGTTTTTGTCTATGCTTTGTTTTATATCCTGCACAAACTTATCAATGCTATTTCGTTCTGCTTCTTCATCGTCGTCGAAGTCAGTAAACTTGGATATATTCATAACTTTTATTATAGCATATTTAAGTTCGACTGCTCTATACAAATATCTTATGCTATCCTCAAACATTTTTTGCGAGGCCAAAAAGTAGGCATAACATTCATAATCACAAGCATTGTATCTTTCAAGAATATTTGTGTCAACATCTTTTATGTTGGTTAAATACTCATAGTTTTGCAAAAATTTATACTTATCCGTTTTGACAATTTCATTAAAATTTTTCGCACTATCTTTTGTTATATCTGGTGCGATGTATTCGCAGACAGGACATGTGCTAAGTCCAATATTTTTATAAAAATTAAAACTCGCGAGATTATTTTGTGTGTAGATTTTGTCTGCATTTTCATCAATTGCAATTTCTACATCGCTTCCGCAATTTTGACAAGTTCCCCTTATATACTTTATTTTCATTTCATCTCCATTTTAACATATTTATTTTAGTTTTACAATAGCAAATTTTTTAATATTTGTGATTTTTACAACAAAAAGTGCAATATCCAAGCAAGATATTGCACTTTTTCTAATTATTTTTCCTGATGTTCATCATCCGATTTATAGTTATTGTCGGATAGCATCGCCAACACAAAACACATCAAAAACAAACTAAAAACAATTATTTGTGGCAAAAAGTATGCCAAAAATGGAACATTTACAAACATAAACACGGTTCCCATAACAAGTTCAAGTGCAAAATACATCACACTCATAGTGCCAACAGGCAGACCAACTACTTGGCTTTTTATGTGTTTTTGATGAGTGTACATAAGTGCAAAGTCCATAATTAGATATGCAACAACAACAAATGCCAAAGAAACCCAAAAACCAGCGTTAAATTCTTTTTTCGTTAAGAATACAATCAAAAGATAGGTCGCGATGAATATAAACGAGCAAATTGGCAAAATAAATTTACTTTTTCTCATAAATTCCTCCATAGATAATATATCACAAATTCGACAAAAATAAAAACAAAATATCAATCTTTTGGGTCAACATCTTCGATATCACCTTCAAAGAGTGGTTGTTCTTTTGTAAACACAAGTTTTCTTAATTCAATTTTACAATGTTTAATAAGTTCGTCCTTAAGGTCGCCAAGCAACCCAGAATATGTAAAGGCAGCGACTTGGTCGTGTCCACCACCACCAAAAGCTTTGGCAACATCTGCTACATTAATTTCTTGTTTTGAGCGAAGACTTACATAATATGAGTTGTCTTCTTGCTTTATTGCGAGAACAGCGATTTCAACACCTTTTATATCGATGCCATGATTGACTATTCCTAATGTGTCGTCCATGGTAGCATCGCATTCGGACAAATCTTGCTTGGTGAGTTTCATAAAGGCTATTCTGTCACCACAATAAAAAGTTAAACTATCAAGTGCTTGTTTAAGTAAAAATGCTTTGGACTTAGTGTTGTTTTTGAAAAAATGCTCGGAAAGTTGATTTAGATTGATGTTTCTTGTCATCATTTCAGCAATAATTTTGTGAGTATTTACGGTTATTGTTCCTTGTGTTAAATTGACCGTGTCGGTTACAATTCCTGAGTATACAAGTTTGCATACATCATCACTAATTTTACAATCTTTTAGTCGTGCCAAAGTGTACAAAACTTCACACGTTGAAGATGCTCTTGGTAAAACAATATTGTTTTTTGCAAAACTATCATTGGTTGCATGGTGGTCAATTTGAGTCGTCATTCTTGCTTTTTTGAATAAATTTGCACAGTTTCCAAGCCTCGAAAGATTTGCACAGTCCACGGCAATTGCTAAATCATATCTTTTATAGTGTGGCTTATTTATTTCAATGCCGGTGACAATCGCCTGATTGATCTCGCTTATGTCTTCAATTTTTGCATCAACAATTATATCTATAATTTTGGGTTTATTATCATCTTTTTGATTGAGTTTTATAAGTTTTTTGAGAGCAATACTGCTCGCCAGTGCATCGGCATCTGGGTTAGTGTGGCAAAAAATCGCTATTTTTTGGGCATCATTTACATCTTTGAGAAATTGTCTAAATGATCTCACCTTATACTCCTTTTTTGTGTTTTTTCATTATTGTTTTTGAAAAAAACTAGCAAAATACTATCACAAGATTACTGAAATGTCAAACTGTTGTAAGTGCTTGCAAAAGTCGTATATAAATGCTATACTACGATAGTTAAGGAAAAGAAATATGATACAAGTAAGTAATGTAACACTCCAATTTGGTTCAAGAGTTCTATTCAAAGATGTAAACCTAAAATTCACTCGTGGCAACTGCTATGGAATTATTGGTGCTAATGGTGCCGGAAAATCTACATTTTTGAAAATACTAACTGGCGAACTCGAGCCAAACAAAGGCGAGGTTATCCGTGATAGCAAGGAAAGAATGTCCGTTCTTATGCAAAACCAAAACGCATTTGACGAACACACTGCTCTTGAAACGGTGCTTATGGGACACAAGCGCCTAATGGAAGTGCAAAAGCAAAAAGACGAATTGTACTCAAAGCTAGATTTTAGCGAACAAGATGGAATGCTTGCTGCCCAACTTGAAGCGGAGTATGCTGAACTTGGTGGCTGGGAAGCGGATGGCGAAGCAAAAACACTACTTAAAAACATTGGAATTGATGAAGATGACTTTGAAAAACTTATGAAAGATTTAGACCCAAAAAAGAAAGTCAAAGTTTTGCTTGCACAAGCACTTTTTGGGAATCCGGACATTTTGGTACTAGACGAACCTACAAACAACCTTGACTTCAAAACAACAAGATGGCTTGAAAACTTTTTGCTTGATTTTGATAACACAGTTATCATCGTGTCGCACAACCGTCACTTCTTGAACAAAGTTTGCACGCATATTTGTGATGTTGACTATGGTCAAATTTCCATTATGCTTGGTAACTACGATTTTTGGTACGAAACCAACCAACTTTTACTCCGTCAACAAAAAGACCAAAACAAAAAGGCAGAACAACGCGCAAAGGAACTAAAAGACTTTATCGCTCGTTTTAGTGCAAACGCTTCAAAAGCAAAGCAAGCGACTTCAAGGAAAAAAGAACTTGCCGAACTTACAATAAACGATTTCAAAATTAGTTCAAGACGCTATCCATTTATAGATTTTAAGTATGAACAAGAAATAGGCAAGGAAATTTTGGTTGTAAAAAATTTGTGCAAAAAAGGCTTTTTTGAAAATTTGAGTTTTTCATTTAATCGTGAAGACAAAATTGTTGTGCTTTCAAACAACTCTCTTGCTCCAACAATTTTGTATAACATCTTAACGGGCAAGGACACCGCCGACAGTGGCACAATAAACTGGGGAAAAACTATCAAAGTTAGTTATCTTCCACAAGATAATCGAGAGTATTTTGAAGGCAATACATTAAGTTTGGTTGACTGGCTTCGTCAATATAGCAAAGACCAAAACGAAAGTTATATTCGTGGCTGGCTTGGGAGAATGCTATTTTCTGGCGAAGAAGCACTCAAACAAGTAAATGTACTTTCTGGTGGCGAAAAGGTTAGATGTATGTTTGCAAAAATGATGCTTGAAAGTGGGAACTTTTTAATTTTGGACGAACCAACTAACCACCTTGATCTTGAGTCCATCACATCACTAAACAAAGGTATGATAAATTACCGTGGTTGTATGCTCTTTTCAAGTCACGACCAAGAGATTGTTGAAACTGTTGCCAACAAAATTATTGACATCAAATCTCCAACAGACATTGTTGTCAAAGTTACATCATATAGTGAATATGCCGACCAAAACTAATATCAATAAAAAACAAGTGTGCAAATTTGCTCGCACACTTGTTTTTTAATTAAGACATTCTTGTTACTTTGTTTTGTATTTTTTGATTGTTTCAATTAGGTCATTTTCGTTTAGAGTTACTTGCTCGCCAAGTGACATATCTTTAAGTGAGTATTTGTTTTCGTTTATCTCGTTTTCGCCAATCACCATAACATATTTTATGTTCAGTTTGTTGGCATATTCAAACGCTTTTTTAATTTTTTTACCAGTTAGGTCAGTGACAACATTTGCACCAACACTTCTTAGTTTGTTTGCAATCCCCAAACATTTTACTTCGGTACCCATTGGAACAATAAGCACATCCACGAAATTTTCATTGTAGTTACTTTGAAGAATTGCATATATTGGTTCAAGTCCAAAAGTAAGTCCGCAAGCAGGGTAAGACAAACCATTATTCATAAAGCCAGTGATAATTTTGTCATATCTACCGCCACCGCCAAGCGATGATGTTATTCTGTTTTGTTTGTCAAAAAACTCAAATATTGTGCCAGTGTATATTCCTAGTCCACGAGCAAGTGTTGGAGAAAAAGCTGTGTTATTTTCAAGATTTAACTTTTTTATTAATTCGTCAATTATTTGACATTCTCTTATACCTTCGTTTAGTGTTTCGTTAGTGGATGATGCGAAAATCGTTACATATTCACTCAAACTTTTGTTAAACATATCCAAAAGTTCGTCAACTTGCGATGATTTTATTTCAAATTTATCAAATTCTTCATATAACTCTTGTTTTGTTATTTTGCTAAGTCTGTCAATAAGCGAGACGCAACTGTTTATTTTGTCTTCACAAATTCCAAGATATTGCAAAAGTCCTGTCATAAGTTTTCTGTTGTTCCATTTTATTAAAATGTTTATACCAAGAGAACGAAAGGCATTTATGACCATTTGCATTTGCTCAATTTCAATAAATCTCCCATCAAGGCCCACAACATCCACATCACATTGATAAAACTCTCTTGCACGCCCTAACTTTACCGGACCATCACGAAAAACCTTGCCAATCTCATAACGACGAAATGGCATTGTCAAATCTTTATTTAATCCAATAAATTTGCAAAATGGAACAGTTAAATCAAATCTAAGTCCAATATCTCTATTTCCTTGGTCTTTTAGTTTGTAAACTTCATTCAATATTTCCGCATCGTCGGAGTATTTGTATTTCAATAGGTCAAAACTATTCAAAATTGGTGTTTCTAGTGGCATGTATCCATATGACCTAAAAATTTGTTTAAGTTTGCTTATTATATCATCTCTAAGAGCTTGTTCGTCTGGCTTAAAATCGGTTGTGCCTTTGAGATTTTTTAGTTCTATTTCTTTCATATTCACCTCACATAATTATCAATTAACGAGTTTTCTCATCATTTTCTTTGTTTTTTTGATAATTTTTGTAAAAATGATAAGATATAGAGTGTTGTTTACCGGATTGAGTATTGAATCGTACATTGTACAAATTTATATCTTTTGGAATGATTCCATTCATAATTTTTTGCCCAACATTTGGTTCAAGTTCACAAAGCAATGGCGAAGGCATCTCACCATCTTGTATTTTTGAAGCAATAAGATCGTATACAAAATATTTTTCATCTAGTTTAACCAACAAAAATGAATGCCCCTCCACTTTGTTGCAAAAATTAACATCTGTCGATATCAAAGCACAATCATAATCTAGTGCTTTGAATAAGTTAAACGCTAGGGCACTTCGTTCCATACAAGATGCCCATCTTTTGTCTTTAAGGTCTTTGATAGATGTGTCACGATTTTTGTCGTATTGAAGTTTTAAGTACATCATCTTGTCTTTATCTTGGGCAGGCTTTCCTACACCAAAATAATCTAGTACGGTTTTTTGAATGGCTTTTACGACAACACTATTTTTATTTGATGTTTTATCAAGATAATAGTTGATATTGTCAAACAAATCTCCATATACGTTGTCATCGTCTAGCACGATATTAGATAACCCAGTCACAATCCCACCATTTTTACTAAGGAAATCTTTATATATATGTGTAGAGTTGGGAAAATATGAAAAACTTTTTGATTTTTTCATATTTTTAATATTATTTTTAATATAATTTAAGAATTCTAATTTATCCATAATTTATTACCGCTTTTAGTTTATAACTTTTTGTGAGTGTTGTCAACACAAGATTAAAAAAACATTTTGTAGGCATAAATCATAAAAAAATAATATGAAAAACATTAGTTTGTGTATGATAGTAAAAGACGAACAAAAGACACTACAACGATGCATTGATAGTATAAAAGATTTTGTTGACGAGATCATCATTGTGGACACGGGCTCAAAGGATAATACAAAACAAATAGCAAGACAATTTACTGATAAAGTTTATGACTTTGTTTGGTGTGACAATTTTTCGCTTGCACGAAACTATGCACTAAGTAAAGCGAGCAAAGAGTATATTATGTGGCTTGATGCCGATGATATTGTGCCACCAAGGACACTTAATTTTCTCGTCAAAAACAAATCAAAGATGACTTGTGACACATATATGTTAAAATACGATGTTGCTTTTACAGATGGTAAACCGACATACTCGTTTTATAGAGAGCGAATACTCAAAAATGACTCTAGATGCTTTTGGCAAGGTGCGGTTCATGAGTATATTACACCTTTTGGGGAAGTTGTTAAATTAAATATTGCAATTGAACACAGGAAGGAAAAACTACACGATAAAAATAGAAATCTTAAAATATATAACAAACTTAAAAAACAAAAAATATTCAATGCACGAGAACAATATTACTATTCAAGGGAGCTTTTCGACCATCAAAAATATAAGCTTGCAATCACTAATTTTCAAAAACTAATCAAAATGAAAGATGCATGGATAGAAAATGTAATAGAAGCACACTATCTTTTGTCGATTTGCTACAATAAACAAAACAACCACAAAAAAGAAATTGAGATATTATTTAGTACATTTTTGTACGATACCCCAAGAGCGAATATATGTTATCGCATCGCAAGTTATTTCTATCAAGCGCACAATTATGATAATGCAATATATTGGTTCATTGTAGCAACAAAGTGCAAAGATGTAATAGATAAAGGCGCATTTGTTGATAACAGATTTTATAACTACTATCCATATCTTGGACTTTGTTGTGCATACTATCAAAAAGGCGATATTAAAAACGCGATATATTACAACAATAAAGCGGGTGAGTGTTTTTTGTCAAAAGAAGTTGAATACAATAAAAAATTGTTTGAACAAACAACTAATGTTCAAACAATCTAATTACTATAAAAGCACGAAACAAATATTTCAATTCTAAATTACTTTATCGAATCTACAAGTTTTGCAAGTCTGCTTGCACGTCTTGAAGCGGTGTTTTTGTGAATAACATGCTTTGAAACGGCTTTATCAAGTGCGCTTACAACTTCACTATAAAGTGATGATGCAAGTTCTTTGTCTTTTTTCTTAGCAGCATCTTCTAGTTTTCTTGTCATAGTGTTGATTTGAGATTTTACAGATCTGTTTTCTGCATTTCTTTTTGTGCTAACTTTAACTCTTTTTTTAGCTGACTTAATATTTGGCATTTTTATCTCCTTTGCGTAATTTTCAATCTTGTGTATTTTAGCACAATAGTTTTTATTATGCAACTATTTTTTTTGATTTTAATAATATTTGTTTCAAAAAATCTAAAATTACCAACAAGTCTAACTTTTCATAAAATTAAGTATCAAAATTGTTTGATTTTTTATTAAAATTGATTATAATAATAGCAAAGGGGGCAGTATGGCGAAAAATTTTAGATTTTGGATAACATTGTGTATGCTTGTTTTAATAATAGGTATTTTTGGCTTTGGCGTTTGGGCAACTGTTACTGATAATAAAGGTATTGCCAATAGAACAACCTTTGTTAGTGGGAATGAAAATGTTTTTGTCGAAATTAAAGGGAATTATGAAGGTCCAATAATTGATGATAGTCAATCTGAATTTCTGTACACTTTGAACAAAGACAATGCTCAATCCTTTGATGACGAACAGGTTGAAATAACTAGTTGGAATCTTGGCACTGTATATTTATCATACTCCCAAACCGAAATGAAACTTACATTTTCTTTCCAAAACCTGAATGACAAATATGCCCTAAAAGTCACGCCGTCTGGGTTTGCTTGTGATGAGAGTGGGGTCGTTAAAACCTATGTTCAATCGGCAAAAAGTTCAACCGAACTTGAAACGGCGGAGAATTATCTAATAACCTCCGTGGAAGACTCACCTCTCAAAGATATGACAATTGCAGTTAACGAAACAGGTTATATACGATATACCTATAAAGTTGAAAAATTTAGCAAATCACTTGAAATTGACAACAACCTTAAATTCTTATTTGAAATTGTTGTATAACAAAAAGTTAAGAAAAAACTCCTAATGAAAAATCATTAGGAGATTTTTATATATTCAAAATGTATATCGTAAGATATATAAGCGCCGTTTCGGCGTGCATAAGTCCGCCTTTTATCATATATTCAACTTCACAACACATATACACAATGTTTTTAAGTTGTGGGGCGGTGAAATTTTTTGCTTGCGCTCTTAGTTTTGTCACGGCATATGGTTTTATGCCAAGTTTTTGCGCTAATGCGTCGTCTGTTAAATCTTTTGAAAGACACACTGTAAATAATCTGGAAAATGTGTTAGATATTAATGGTAAAAATTTAACTGGCATTGCTTCTTTTTTTATTAATGTGTCAAGTATACTCAAACTCTTATCCGCCTTTTTTTGCCCCAATGCACTTGTTAGTTCAAAGATAATCACATCATCAGTCTTTGTGACAAGTCCGTCAATTTCTTCTTTTGTTATTTCTGCATTTAATGAGTATGCACTTAATTTTTCTATCTCAATGAGCAGTTTACCAAGATCTTTGCCTAAAAGCGTTGTTAAATAAAATGCATTTTGTTGAGAAATTGTTTTTCCATTTTGTTTTGCAAATTCTTGTATATTAGCAAAAATCTCATAGTCTGGCAATGTAAAATTCCACTTTTCAACTTTCAAAAAGTCAAAGACATTATCTGAATCAATGATAAGAAGTGTACAATTTGGGTTAATGTGTCCAATGTAATCTAACAATTTTTTCTTATCATTTTCCAATATTTGCGTAACATTTTTTATTATAACAAGTTTGTTCATGGAAAAGAAAGACACTTGTTCACAACTTTCAATAATTGCCGTAATTGAAAAATTTTCACTATCAAAAACAGGTACATCGAAATCACTTGCAAAATTTAGCCTATATTTTATATGCTCGATTGCTTTTTTCATCAAAAAACTATCGCCAGACAGGACGAAGCATCCATAAATATTTTGTTTACTTTTCAAATCGGTTAAATTCATACACACACATTTTATCATCTATACAAAATTATGGCAAATATTTTTTCTAGGCAAAAATTGAACATAAAACACTCACAAAAATTATTCCAAAGATAGCATATAATTTTTGTATTTTTTGCATTTGTACAAATTTTGACGCCACAAAGCAAGACGAATAAAAACCCGTAACATAAATAACTTGAGTTTTTGGCATAGTGATGTATGCGAAAGTAGCGTCAGTAAATATGCTAGCAAAACCACATATTGCCCAATACAAAAATTCCACACCTTTCAAAATAAAAGTCGTAAACGGCAAAATTAGGCAAATAATCGAAAAAATGAAAGTTAAAATAAACGCAATCTCAAAAAGTGGCACACAAATAAGGTTGCATATAATCGACAAAACATTCATTTTTGTGTAAAACAAACTTACAAGCGGAATAAGACCAATTTGTACACCCAAAATTATTGCCAAACTGTCGCATAGTTTGTAGCCAATTTTCAAAAATTTCAAAAAATCTCTAACTAATGAACTTAGCACAAAAATACAAAATACACATCCAAAACTGAGCAAAAACCCAGCATCAAAAATATATAGTGGCTTAAATAACAAAATTAAAAACGCACAAATAGCAAGCGAATTTAGTCTGTCGTACTTTCTCCCGCTAAGCGAAGCAAACAAAAACACCAAACTCATCAAACTGGCTCTCACAACTGATGGCGCAAAATTACAAAGATAACAATACAGCGAAAGAACAACAAGCAAAATTATAAAATTGTATATTTGTTTTAATTTGAATTTTTTGAGTATAAAATTTATCATTGAAATAATGATAGAAATATGTAGTCCGCTTATTGCAAGCAGGTGTGCAATCCCGCTTGACGAAAAAGAATTCTTGACATCATCATCAAGCGTAGATTTGTCGCCAAACACAACACTTTTGACAATTCCACCGATTTTGGGGTCAAAATTTTTGTCCACAAAATCACCAAAAAAGTTGCTTACTTTTTCATTTACATGCAAATAGCCATCCTTAACTGTCAAAATATCGCTTATTGTTGTTTTGTAGTTTGTTCCATTTTTGTAGTAATACGAGTTGAATTTGTTGTCCTTAAACAAGTCAACTTTTGTTAGTTTTCCTTCAAAAGTTATAATGTTTCCCATAGAAAAATCTTGATATGTGTCAATTGATGCTGTAATACAAAAAGGCTTGTCTTTTCCGTTTACTTGTACATCGTCTAGCACACAAGTTGTGTATGTTGAATGTTCAATAATTTGTTGGACTCGTGCAGTTATAACAACACTATCTTTATAGTCCTCGCCCATAAAAGTGTAGTATCCAAGGGCGTAATATCCAACACCAAACACAAAAAAGCATATAATTATAACAAACCGCTTTATGCACTTAAACTTTATGCAAAGCACAAGTACACAAGCAAGCGAAAGTAAAGCAAAGATAATGTGAAAAACAGACAATGCAAATATATGTCTTGCAAAAACCAATGCAAGAATAAAACTTGCAACGCCAAAGAAAATCACTCTAAAATTAATTTTTCTCATCTGTACACACATATTAAAGCATAAATATCAAAAATTTTCAAAGATATTTTGCACAATGCTTGCAAAATTGTAAAAAGTTTGTTAATATATATTTACACAAATACATATGGCCTTATGGTCAAGCGGTTAAGACGTCACCCTCTCAAGGTGAAATCACGAGTTCGATTCTCGTTAAGGCTACCAAACAAAAAGTCGAGTTAGTATTTGTGTGCAACTAATATACAAGGAAAAGAAATGGACGAAGACGAACAATTAAACTATCGCTATGATACACAACTATTAATCGACGGCAAAAACCTTGACGAAGACAAGATAAAAGACCACTTTAACACAAAGTTTATTGGCGATTGTCTTTTGGTTGTTGGAGATGATGAACTTATCAAAATTCATTATCACACCAACGAACCTTGGAAAGTTTTGGAATATTGCTCAACCCTTGGCGAAATTTACGATATAGTTGTTGAGGATATGTTCCGCCAAGCAAATGGTCTTCAAGGCTAAATTATTAGGAAGCTTTAAGTTGACTAAAAATACTCATATATTCTCTCGGTCAACTAAAGCAAGTTGCCGAGATTTTTATTCTAATTAATGCACATAATAAAAGTGAGATGTGAATGGTAGATTCGGATAGAAAGTTTTTGTTTAGTGTAATATACTTAATTGTGCTTTTGTTTACAATGTATTTTTCCTACACCTTTATTTCGTCCTACATACAACAAAAACGCGAATACGAACTATTCAAACAGTCATGGCAATATGTCGCTGACACCAATTTTGAAACAGAAGTTGAAATTGACGAAGAAACAAACGAAGAAAGAGTAATCAACCTTATCTCAACTCCCGAACAACTCGCGGGAGCGTTTTTGCAGTCTAGCAGTGTTCAAGCATATGATTATGATATTGGCTCTATAACAAATAGCACCTACAAACTAACTTGTAATGTGGATTTAAGTGGCAAGACATGGACTTCATATAATTTTTCAGGGACTTTTGACGGTGGAAGTTTTGTTGTATCTAACTTAACTACAAATAGTGGGTTTGTAGCAACATTGTCTGGGACAATCGAAAGTCTTATTTTTGCAAATGTTAACATAAATTGCACGAACGGTGGAACAGTTGCCCGCACAATGACTGCTGGGAATATAGAGCGTGTAAGTGTTGTTTCTGGAAGTGTTTCTGGTAGCAGTACCATCGGAGGTATTGTTGGATCAATGAGTGGTGGAGAAATCAAAGGTTGTAAAAATTCAGCAAGCGTCCAATCTGGCGTGAGAATGGGCGGTATTGTTGGGAGTAGTAATGGTGGTACAATAAGCAATTGTATAAATTATGGCAGTGTTTCAAAAAGTGAGTGTTCTACAAGTCGTTATCTCGGTGGTATTGTTGGGTATATGAGTAGTGGGACAATTCAGAAATGTATGAATAGGGGTGACATCTCAGCTAGGCATTACAGCACAGGTGGTGCTGTGGTGTACACAGGTGGTATTGCGGGATATTCGAAAGTTTCGATTTCTCAGTGTGCAAACTATGGTACAATAAAGTCGGGTAGTAACTGTAATGGGGCTTATGCTGGTGGTGTCGCTGGGAAATCAGAAGGTCAAATTTCGCATTGTTTAAACGAAGGGACGATTAGTGCAGAAGGTGGTGAAGTAGTCTCGAGTCCGAATTCGATAGAACAGAGTGGCGAAAAATTGCAAGAAAAAAAGAAGGAAGGAGAAAAGGGATGGTTTAAGAGTAAATATGTGCAAGTGCAATGCGAGGTATGGGATGGATATTACAAAATGCCAATGGGGAGAGATTATGTTAATTTGATGGATGAACGATATAAGGGTATTAAAAAAGGTAAAATAACGATGCGAACAATAAATAATTGTTATGCAGGAGGGATAGTTGGTTATGGCACAAAAGATGTTTCAAGTTGCTATAACAAAGGTGATGTTATATGTCCATCATGCACAGATGAGAAAACAGAGATATTTACTCTGGGTGGATATGTTGAAAAAATTGGAGATACTGCATCGTGTGATTTCGTATGGATATATGTTATAACTTACAAAATATCAGTATATAAAAATAACTATTCGATAAATGGAAACGATAAAGTAAATGTTAATAATTGTTACGGTAAGACGCTTAGTCGATATGCGAGCAGTGGAGTGGAAGTAAAGGTGCAATACGCGACAGATTACTACAGTTTTCAAGGATTTACGGATGAAACTTGGAAATATAAAGCAAAAGCCTATTACAAACAGAACAGTGGATATGGATTCATGATTGAAGTTACGCAAACGACTGTAACAAATGCTAATTCTAGTGAATATAGTTTAAAGACATATTTTGTGAGCACGACATATAGTGGTAAGAGCGATCTGGATTCAACTGGGCAAAAATATAGTACTGGTTTAACAGTAAAACCAAACGATCAAAAGTGCTACAAATGGGATCCGAGTGCATCTTCACTTGGGACATATTATTGGGATGAAGATAGTTCAAGAGGTGTTTATCTCAAAAATTTATTTTGGTAAAAGAATATGGGGAGATGTGACAATAAAAAATTGACGAGCAAAATTAAATTTTCTTTTGCTCGTCAATTTCTTTAAGAAATTTTTGCATTTTTTGTTCAATAACTTGGTCAATGTTATAGTCATGGAAAAAGTGGTGCATTTGTTCAAGGCAAATTGTCACATCGGCAATTTCTTCAACAAGATTTTCAATAACCTTGTTGTTCTCTTGATATTCTTTGTATAGTACTTTTCTTTTATACTTATTTATCGCAACAATCATCTCCGCCATTTCTTCCACACATTGGTCGTATTGTGCCACAAGTCCCCAAAGTGATGTCGCCTCGTCATATATTTTTAATCTTTCTTCTTTTGTAAGCATAAATTACTCCTTAGTATTAGGATAACACAAAATTCACAAAAAGCAAAAAACTTTGTTAGATTTGTTCTAAAATTCCTTGCCCGGTCGTAAAGTATATTAGTTATTGGAGGAATTATGACAAATCAAAGCTCAAGCGAAAAATTTTTAGTTATGGATAAAGCCAAATTAAAACAAGTTGATGTGCCACTCGAGTGCTCTATAAATTTGGAAAGTACACAAGCAGTGGAAAGGGTTTTAACGGTCAATGTCAGTGCAGAAAAACTAACGACGGAAAGTCTTTTGAAAGAAGCAAATGTTAGTGGAATACTTGCCGTGGACTTAATCTATTTAACTCAAGATGGGAATGTTTACACAAACAAATATACTTCGCCATTTTCTTGTAAGGTAACCGATGATAAAATTGACACAAATTCCAAAATAAAGATAAAGGTTGTAAGCGCAAAGGGCGAAGTGAGTTCAATTCACACGTCGTTGGCAAAAGTCAATTGTCTTGTGTCGCTTGATGGATATTTGTATAACAACAATGAGATGAGTTATCTATATAACGAGAATAGTGATGTTTGTACACAAAGTGAAGATATTAGTGTTGTAAAAATGAGTGATGTACAAAATTCATCTTGGACAGAAAGCATGGAAGTTGAAGTAAAAGAACCAACAAGCAAAGTGCTTTACACAAACACCAATGCATTTGTAAAAGATTATGAAATTGGCACAAACTATGTTAGTGTTACATGCAATCTTGACAGCGAAATAGTATATCTAACTGACGAGGAAGTACCGCAAATCAAGACGGCACACAAAACAAGTGAAGTTAAACAAGAAATCGAATTTAGTGGCATAAGCAAAGAAAACACTTGTGAAGTTAGTGTCATGGTTGCAAATAGTGACGTCAAAACAACTATTGAAAATGTTGAAAAAGATATAAAACTTTCGCTTTCTATTCCACTTGATGTCAGCGTAGTAGCATTTGAAACTCAAAATTTGAATGTTGTATGTGATCTATTTTCGGTCACAAAAAATGTTGCTATAACATCGTCAAGTTATCAAAGCACAAGTTTTTGCGAGCCAATTGTGTTTGACAAAAAAGTTGAAGGCAGTTTGACGCTAAGTGAAAACGACGCCCCAATCGACAAACTTTTGGCAGTAAACTACAGTAAGGTTATCGTGACAAACGAATACTTTGATATGGGGACATACAACGTGGGCGGAGTTATTCAGACAAATCTCGTGTATTTTAGCGAAGACGAAGCAAGAGTTTGCTCACTTGATGTTGAATTTCCATTTATTATTTCAACTCAAACAGACTACACAAGTGATTATCTAACCGACTTAGATATCCAAGTTTGTGATGTTGATGTCATGGTAAAACGCGGGAAAGACGTGTACATTGATGCAGTGGTAAAAGTGCGAACGAATGTTTGTGTGGCCAGTCAAGGTGCAGTTATAACTGATGTAACATACATTGATGACCTCCCACAAAAAGATTGTGCGATTGAAATATATTTTGCAAAGGCGGGCGAAAAAGTTTGGGACATTGCAAAAAAATTATGTGTTATGCCAGAAGTTTTGTATGCACAAAATCAAGACCTAACAGAAGTCTTGGAAAAAGACGAAAAATTGGCGATTTATTATCAATTAAATAATTAAAAAAATTAAAAATAAAAAATAAAAAATAAAATAAATTAAAATTAAAATAAAAAATAAATTCCCCCAAAATATCAAAAAATGCGTAAAATAAAGGTTTTGCGTATTTTTTGTTATGTAATATATTTTGTATGTTTAATATTTATTTTTTTGTCAATAAATATTTTGAGGAAAAATATGAGAAAAATAATTTCAATATTTATTATAATTATTTCAATTTTAATTATTTGCTTAAATATAAGTGTAAATAAAAAAGAAGAATACATAAGAATTCATGTTCGTGCAAACTCCAACGAACAAGTCGACCAAAATATCAAGTACAAAATAAAAGACGAGATTGTGTCTTATCTTATTCCATACATTGCAAAATGTGAAACACGTGAAGATTTTGTTACGCAAATAAATATAAGTCTTGATGGGATGAAAAATGTTGCGGACAAAATACTTAAAGAAACTAACTTTGATTATCAAAGCAAAGTTAGTTTTCGTCGTGAAAATTTTCCTGACCGCAGTTATGACGGCACAGTGTTAAAAGCGGGAATCTATGACTCAATAATTGTTGAACTAGGCTTAGGTGTTGGGGATAATTGGTGGTGCGTTGTTTATCCGCCACTTTGCTTTATTTCCAACAAAAGTCAAGATGTTATGTATAAATCAAGAATTTTGGAGATACTAAAATCAATAACCAAAGGAGATTAGTATATGACAAAACGAAAGATTTTTGCTTTAACTATGCTTGTGTTCGCTATCTTTTATGGCGGGACAATCGCAACTTTGCAATATTTCACACCGATAGCAAATGAAGTTGTTGTTGACACCGCTGTGCAAAGTGACCAAAACACCCTAGTACAACAAAAACTCAAAGACCTTGGCTACTATATGGGTAGTATTGACGGAATACTTGGCACAAAGAGCATACAAGCGATAAAAAATTTTCAAAAGGACTATGGGCTGACTGTTGACGGAATCGTTGGCAAGAACACCTTAAAAGCACTTGGCTTAACCACGACCACAAACGGATATTCGTCTTCGGATATCTATCTTTTGGCAAAATGCGTTCATGCCGAAGCACGTGGCGAGCCATATGTTGGGCAAGTTGCCGTTGCCGCCGTTATTCTTAACAGAGTAAAAAGTCCAGAATTTCCGAACACCATAAGCGGAGTTATTTATCAACCTTGGGCATTTACGGCAGTAAACGACGGGCAAATAAACTTAGAACCAAACGACAGTGCATATTCTGCCGCAAAGGACGCAATGAATGGCTGGGATCCATCTTATGGGTGCTTGTATTACTACAACCCAGAAACTGCCACAAGCAAATGGATATGGTCAAGACAAACTGTTGTCACAATTGGCAAACATGTATTTGCAATATAAGGGGGATAATATGGAAAAGACACTAAAAAAACAAAAAACAAAAAATATTTGGCTCGCAGTTATTATATCTGTGCTTTGTTTGGCACTTGTCACTTTGATTATCTTGTACTCAATATCAATGGCAAACCAAAATAAACTCAAAGTTGACCTTGAAAATGTCTATCAAAAAAATTTTACTGAACTTGTGGATAATGTTAATAACGTTGAAGTCAAACTAAGCAAAGTTTGTGCTTCGGACTACTCTTCTTACACACAAAAACTACTAAACGAAATAACAAAAAATGCAACGAGTGCAAGCATAAATTTGTCAAGTTTGCCCGTGTCCATAAATGGCATAGATGAAACAAAAAAATTCATTAGCCAAGTTAGCGGATTTTGTGAAACAATGGCAAATAAATTACAAAAAGGCGAAAGTTTAACTGGCGAAGAAATAAAGACGCTAGAAAATCTTAAAGAAGCATTTGTTGAATTAAAAGATAACATAAATAAGTTATCAAAAGATATATATAGCGACAATATATTCAATCAAAGTGCAAAACTTGATGGCGACTATAACGACTTTACTATGAAACTAAAAAACCTAAAAGCAAGTGATGTTGAATATCCAACAATGATATACGACGGACCTTTTTCGGACAGCACATTAAACAAAAAAGTAAAAAATTTGAATGACGAGAAAGTGTCAACGCAAGACGCTAAACAAAAAATATTAAAAGTACTAAAAAATGTATCAAAAGATAATTGTGAATATCTTGGCGAAACAAATGGAAAATTCAAAACGTACGATTTTGAAGTAAGCACAATAAACTCTCCTTCAATATATGTTCAAGTTAGTCAAAATGGTGCAAAAATTTTAACAATGACTTGCCCAAACACGAGCGACACACAAAACTATAATCTTGGGCAAGCAAAAGAAATAGCAATAAATTTTGCAAAACAAAACGATATGCAAAATATGCAGTGTGTTTGGAGCGATATAGTTGATGGCGATGCATATATAAATCTTGCCCCAGTTTTAGATAATGTTGTAATTTATCCAGACCTTGTCAAAGTTAAAGTCGATTTATCTAGCGGACTTATTGTTGGTTTTGATTCCACAATATATCACACAAATCACACTCAAAGGATGCTCGCAGGTCCAACAATAACAGAATTAGATGCCCAAACAAAAGTTCCAAAGTCTTACAAAATAGAAAAAACAAGACTTTGCCTTGCTCCAATAGACTACATGGAAGAAGTTTTGTGCTATGAGTGTACTTGCACCAATAGTGGCGAAACAACTTACTTTTATATAAATGCCCAAACAAATCAAATAGAAAACATCTTGAAAGTTGTTGAAACTGATAACGGTAACTTGCTTATTTAATATTTTTTAACAATATGCTTTACTTTTTTACAAAAGTATGATAAAGTATTCTCAAAGGAGAAAATTTATGGAAGATAATTATGTATTTGATGAGTTGGACAACCTTGGTATTCATGAACTTAGAACACTTGCAAGAAGTGTTGGAGTAAAGTCACCAACCTCAAAAAAAAGGCAAGTGCTTTTAGATGAAATAAGAAGTATTAGAGCGGGAGATATAAAACCACAATTCAACACACGTTTTGGTAGACCAATAAAAAATCACACAAATCAAGATGCCTTACTTGCAAAATTATTTATAGGTGTTGACGATGAACTTAATGAAAAACTTGAATTTGACAAAGGTCATGAGCAAAACATACTAAAATTCCAGCAAAACTTAAAAGAGATGCCACTGTCGAACGATTTTGAAGTAACAAATGTAAAAGGTATTTTAAGAAGAACAAAAGAAAATGTTTATTATTTTCTAAATTATAACAAAATATCAAAGAAGCTGTACACGATAATTGATTTTGCCGATGTTCAAAAATATAATTTAATTGAAGGAGATATGGTTGAAGGATTTGCTTATGTCAATTTATCCACCAATTTTTCAAAATTGACAACATTAACACAAATAAATGGCAACCCGCCAGAAAATAATATCTATAATGAAGATCAAGATTACATTTTGCCATCTAATATCATTGATGAGAACGGCTTGATGCTTGGACAAAGTGTACTTGTTGGTACAAACGACAAAGATAGTGCGATTGCCTTAATTGAGCAAAAAACACACTCCCTTAATATTGATAATGTGAAGTATGTTGTTTTGGCACTGGATATATCGATTGAAACAAAATTAAAATTGGATAGAATTCCAAATATTACACAAATAGCAACAACCAATGATGATAGAGCAGTCTTTCAAAAAGAAGCATTGATAGATGCGTATAACTACGTACATTCATTATATTGCCATGGCTATAATGTTGTTTTATTCGTGCTAAACACTTTACAAATATACGATATTTTGGACACAGCTTATGATTGCAAAGAAAAGCATAGTGAAGAAGTTAGACTTTTAGTAAGTAAAGCACTTTCGCAATGCAAAGCTAGTCCAAATGCAAGCATCACAGTTTATAGTTTGTACTACAATAATCAAATGGACACATACAAACAAGAACTAAATGAACTTCAAAAAATTATCAACTCATAATAAACGTCAAACCAACGACATCAGGTCGTAGTAATTTATAAATAAAAAAATGTGCCAAAAAATTTCTTTGTGCAATAAAATGCCAAGAAATTTTTTTGTATTATTTAATCAATAAAAATGTCGAAAAAAATATTATTTATTATTCGACAAAAAATATAAAAAAATAATTAAAAAAAATACAAAAATGGCATAAATATATTATTTTTATTGTTTTAATAAATTTTCTTTTCGTTTTATTATAAGGTAAAGCGAGGGAAAAATGAAACAAAATAAATTTCTAGTTATTATCAAATATTTTATATTTTTTGGAATATTTTATTTATTGTTTAATGCAAAAATAAACAATACAATAAATCCATTCAGTTTTGGAATGTATTTTGCACTTGTGTGGTGCAATCAAAATATTTTAATTTTATCTGCATCGTATATTGGTGCGAGTTTTTTGTCACGCTTTGCACTTTTTGATTTATACTCGGCATGCTTTTTGTGCGTGATTATGTGTATAATTTATGGAATACATCTAAAACTAAAAAAACCAATAAAACCAATGCTTATGCTTTTGTATTCACTTTTGTCGGTTAGCGCACAAGTTTTTTTGAAGTTATATGCAAATCAAGAGATGTGGCTTGTTTTTGTGGAACTTGTGTTCGGTCTATTGTATATGTTTTGCTGTATGCGTATTTTGGAAAGTCTTTGTGTCCGTGGGCTGTGTAAACGATTTACAATGTCGCAAGTTATTTGTTTTGGAGTACTTCTCGCAAGTGTGTCTTGTGGACTTTGTGAATTTAACTTATTCTCGTTTAGTTTGGTTAAATTCACACTTTGTGCGTGTGTGCTTGTAACGACACTTGTGCTCCCAATGTTTGATAGTCTTTTAACAACGATAATGTTGTCACTTGGTACAGTGTTATACGACAATAACCCATATCTTGTTGCGCCTGTGCTACTATGGTGGCTTTGCACAAATTGTTTTAGGGGAAAACATCGCGCATTTTCGTGCCTTGCCGTTGTTGTTTGTGAACTTTTATGTAATTATTATTTCAACTTTTACTATACAACAAGTTATATAAATATTTTACCTTGTGTGATTACAACCCTTTTATGTTTGTGTGTTCCGCAAAAATATTATAATAAATTTATAGAGAAATATGACGCAAGTTTTGCTTCTCGTGGCACACAAACATTGGTCAATAGAAGTCGAAAACAATTACATAAAAAGATTAAAGATCTAGGTCAAATATTTTGTGAGATGGATAAAATTTTTAGGAACATGATTAAGGGGAAAACAAGCGAGCGTGACCTTAAAACACTTATACTCACCGAAGTTAAAGGTCTTATGTGCAGTGATTGCGAAAATAAAACGAAGTGCCTAAAACAATATGGCGAAGACACAAACAAAATTTTATCCGCCCTCATAGACACTGGCTACGAAAAAGGCAGGGTGACTCTATTGGATATTCCAAGCATACTAACAGCAAGGTGCTTTAAGGTTAATCAAGTGGTGTATGAGATAAACAACTTACTTGAGCAGTATAAAAGTTATGCAAGTATGGTAACAAGTTTGGATACAAGCAAAGTTCTTATCTCTGAGCAGTTTTATGGTATTAGCACAGTACTAAAATCGCTTGCGGGCGAGATGAACAAAAAGGTAGATTTTGACAAAGGGCTTGAAAAAGAGATAACCGACGAATTACTTTTTAATGATATTTTGTGTTGCGATGCAATTGTGTATCGCGATAGTGATAACGTATCTGCTGTTTTGGAAGTCAAAAAAGACGATAGCCTTAAAACCAAAATTCCGCAAATTGTGTCAAAAATTGTTGGCACAAAAATGATAGTTGAAACTGAAAATTCAAGTGAACACGCAGGCTGGCAAATACTCAATCTTGTTCCTGCTCCAAAGTTTAATGTAATTTTTGGTACAAGTGCGACCACCAAAACATCATCCACTAAAAGTGGAGATTGTTATTCTATTGTTAGAATGGAAAACGGCAAAATTCTTATGGCACTTTGTGATGGAATGGGAAGTGGCGAAAAAGCACAAAAATCTAGTGAAACTGCTATTTCACTTATTGAAAATTTCTACAAAGCGGGCTTTGAAAATGAAGTGATTTTATCTATTGTCAACAAGTTTTTATCGCTAGGCAACGAAAACGTTTTTTCTTGTCTGGATATGGCAATAATTGACCTAAAAACTGGTGCGGTTGACTTTGTAAAACTGGGCGCAACAAATGGATATATCAAACACAAAGACACAATCAGTGTGATACAGTGTAATGCTTTACCGCTTGGAATTGTTACAAATATTGTGCCAACAATAAAAAGCACAATTGTTGAAGCGGGCGATATGATTATTATCACAACCGACGGTGTTACAGATAGTTTTTCATCTGACGACGAAATGACTGATTTTGTCAATAATATTTCGACATATAACCCACAAGAAGTAGCTGACGCACTTATGGATAAAGCACTTGAAAATAATCATAACATCGCCCTAGATGATATGACAATTTTGGTCGCGAAATTGTTTTAGCAACTCTTTTAGTCCGCCTAATTTAACTTTTTTAGATTAAATTTGTTTTTTAATAAGATTTTATCACATTATTGGCACGAGTGTATCCCCCCAGTATAGGAGTAATATGTTCGCACTATACTGTCATTCTAACCCAGCCCCAACACGTCGACCCGGGAAGAATCTCATAAAACCCCAAATCTTGCACATACTAAAATAGGAAAGTCAAGTCCAAAAACACACCCCCCAGCAAAAAAAAGTTTGAGAAAAAACGTAAATTCTTAAAGTGAATTCCACAGTGGAAAAAGCGGAATTAAAGTT
>CAYQLL010000002.1:0-18944 GCA_964418405.1 uncultured Christensenella sp.
CACTATTTCAATAACGTTTTCAAAATTACATTAAAAAACAGTAAAAAAGAAATTAATGGGCAAACAACAGTAGGTTACAGTGCATCAAATTTAGATGACGGAAAAACAGTCACTGTTATGTTGTATGGGAAAATCAGCGATAAGGGTATTGGATATGGGGGTAACTCATATACGACATTAACTAATGATAATTACTCTCTTTATCCAATTTGGAGTAAGTATAGATGTACAAAAATTGTGGATGAAAACAATAATACTATTTTCACGAACAAAAGTGGAGACTATGGTGACCCATTGACATCTTCCATAACTTGTTGGTCAGCTGTTGATGCTCTTGAATGGTATCCAGTTTGGGAAGGAGTAGATGTGGGTGTGACTGTTTCTTGCAAAGATGCCGACGAGTTGGGAGTGAATAATGGCACTTTGAATGGGCAAAATTTATCAGGTCTTTACACAACTGACAGGAGAATCGAATTTACACTCTCGCCAAATGGTGGGTACAAATTAAATAATATAGTATTGACATTCCAAGATAATACGACTAAGCCGATAAAGACAGAGGAAAAAGCGAACGAAAAAACCGTATGGAATTGGGGAAATGACGATGGCGATAGGTATTATGGCTGCGAACTGAGCAAAAAAGCCAATAACGATGCCTTAAAGGTAACAAATGCTGTTAACGTTGTAAGAAATATTGACTCTGGTGTATATACAATCACATTTGCCCATCTTATTGGAATTAAGAGTATTCAGTTTAATTGCGACAAAATAGAGTACAATGTTGAGATATATTCTAAAATAAACTCAACCGTAACCGGTTATAATGAAAGCCCGATAAAAATTGAAGGACAAGATGTTAATAAAAATAATGCATATAAGGGACTAACATTGTCTGTAAATGACGACAAGAAATCTTTAAAATTTGAACTCAAAGATGGATACATGCTCGAGGAAAATGTTGAAGTAAGCGTTGGCGCGGACGCAAACAAAGGAGCTGAAGTTGAAATTGGTTATGGAACAGAAGAACTCGCTTTAAAATTAACCTCACTAGAACAGGTATACGAAACCGACACAATCAAAGTTTATCTTGATGTCACAACCAACTGTTCGCCAAGTATCACGTTTAATGTGAATAAAGATTCACGAAAAATATCTGAGCTATTGGAAGGTGTCGAATCGAAACATCTTAATGACTGGTTCACAATAACTGATAGTAAGGGTGATTTAATATCCTCAGTATCCGCAGGATCTGATAGCATTGAAGTGAAGGGTACGATAAAGACAGACGATGTGCTTAATCTGAATTTTAATCTCGAAGATCTTAAGAATTACGAGATAGAGTATGGTAAAGTTGATATAAAAGATGGCCAAATGGCAGTGAAACCGACAGTTGTCAAAAGTGGTGACAGTTCGAAACCGATTATTACGTTGAGCGCGTTTGCATTGTATGCTGATGGTAATGTTGAGGTGAATATTGACTTTAACATACCGGGAGTTAGCCTAACGGTTGTAACCGAAGTTGATGGGAATATAATCAGCGAGGAAACTAAGACTTATGAGGGCATTCTCAAGGGTTACACGCTAAATGTGACAAAAGAGAAAGATAGCAAAAAAATTAAATATGTACTTGATTTAGGTAGGGAATATTATTTTGATATAAACGAAGCATATGAAAGTGTAAACATTACATATGAGTGTCCGACTAAACCTGGGACCAATAATACCGCTAATATTTACTCAAGGACAGACGGAAGTGCAAAATCATTTACAGTGAACTCAATAAATGAAAATGCCACACTTACATTTGTTGTGACAAGCAGAACAATCAATGTTGTTAAAGGCAGTGCATATAAGTTTGAAGGGGAAACACTGGTTGGAGAAATAACACTTGAAAGTGCATCAAAAAAATATGGCGAGACCATTGAATTTGGTGATATGACAAAATTGGGCTACACCTTTGAAGGTTTTTATATCACACAAAAAGATGATAAAGGCAAGATTGCGACAGATACTTTTGGCACACTTAATAAAAACACGAATTATATACTTGGAAGTACAAAGACGGGATATTATACAATATCACTTGAAAATACCAATTTGTATATAATTGCCATTTATCGTTCGAAAAAGTTGACAATAAAATATGATATTGAAGTTGTGGACGAAGTACAAAATAACAAACCAAAACTTGACACGGAGTTGATTAACACAGACGGCAAGTTGACAAGTGTAGAATTTGGTCAAACATATAAAACGAGTGATTTGCCAAGTGTTTCAATTGGAGGAATGTACGATTTTGCAGGTTGGAAAACTGCAGGCGGTTTTGACACAAGCAAAGATGGTGTAACTCAATTTACAGTAGAACAAAAAGACACTAAAAGTATAGACTTTAGCCAAGGCACAATAACTTTAACTGTTGTGGCAAGTAAAAAGAAAATGACTGTAACTTTCTACTCGGACGAGACATGTTCAACACAATCTATTGCAACAATTTCAACTTGGGATTATGGCGAAAGTGTTTACAAGGGAGCGATAACAACATCATCATACACGCACAAGTTCACGGGTTGGATTTGTAAGCAGAATGGCACAAAATATTTGACTTATGACGAAAGTAGTGGGGCTTTCACAAATAAGAGAACTTTGGATATTCAACAAACTGACATAGATTTCTATGCTGACTGGTCGCCAAAAACATTTACTGTGATATTTAAGGCGGGGGGATTGAATAATGCTGGAACATTTCCAGACGGAAAAACAGAACACACCGCGCAAGTGACTTTTGGCACAAACAATTATACATTTAGTGACGGTTATTCGTTCTCGAACGGTTTACCAACATATACACCAACTGGTGCAAGTTTGAGTTTTGTTGCTTTTAGGTTGAATAATAACACAAATATAACATTTGACCCAAGGAAGACCGACAACACTCCAATAAGTGCAGATTATATAGGCAATAACATAATATTTACTGCGTACTATCAACTAAATGAAATTTCATCGGTTTCTTTGAGCGCTGAAAAGACATCTTGGATATACGGTGGAGATGATGGGCAATTTAAGGGCACAATAAATCTCAACTTCGCTGGGAAACAAAACACAGTTTTATTGAACTATTCATATCAATGGTACAAAGACGGCTTACCACTTAGTGGAGCGACGTCAGATAAATTGGAAAATATCCAAAATGTAAAAGATAGTGGTGCATATTATTGTGAAGTTACTGCTAATGTTAGCAACAGTTTGGTTGCTTCAAGTAGCGATAAGGTGACAACAAAAACCAATGAGATTACAATAAGTATAAGTCCAAAAGAACTAAGTTTTGGAAAAAATAACGAAAAAATCAACGTTATTGAAAAAGTTTATGATAACACAACAAGCATCCCAAACGATGTACAAACACTGGGTGCTTGCTTTGGCGAAAATGTTACACTTGTTGCGACATACAATAGTGCAAACGTTGGCGAAAATATTCCGCTTACAATAAAACTCTCAAACAATGGCACGAAAGCAGATTTAACAAATTATGCAGTACCAACGGATGTGACTGGGAAAATTACACCATACATTTTGGAATTTGTGCTAAAAGATGCAAGTGTCAACTATATTGTGAAAAATGGTGCCGATGACAAACAAAACGACATAAAAGAATATTACACACTTTCAAGCACAACAAGCAGGTTCTTAACAACAAATAACTTTGGCATAAGTTACACACTTGTAACTTCACAAAACAAGGTTAGAGATACAATAGAAGAATACAAACAGGATAATGGGGAATTTTCCATTCTCTGTTCTTTTGACATCACAAATGGTGCCAAAAACAATTTCCAAGCAGGAATTGAACAAAGTTTCTTTATTAAGGTATCAGATGAGAATGTGATTAAAGTTAGTGTAAACATACTCTCAAACGACACACTCAAAAACGGACAAGTTGTTCAAATTACAAGTGATATTGCAACACTAAATTTAACAAACATAGCAAGTTACAAAAACACTGATGGCAATCAAACACCTATTCTTTCTGTTATTGAACACAAAAACACTTTTGCAAGCAATCCAACTTTGAATATTGCTCTAAGCATAATTGCAAACAAGGATGGTTATGGTGAACTATATTGGATAGAAAATTGGACAACCATTGTTGATGGCACAACAGTTGCAAACTCTTACGGCACCAACAAAAACATAAGCTACACAGTTAGTGGAAGCGAAGGGCAAATTATTATAAATTGCTACATAACTCGTCTAGGCAAAGTAAATTTTGACTATAATCTAGCAAGTGGCGAAACATTATCTACAAGTTACCCACAAGATAGCAAGTTTGCAATTCAAACAACAATTGCAACCAGTGAAAGCACATATCAAAATTCAGTTTTGCCGAACCCAGCAAGAATTGGATTTAAGTTCGTTGGTTGGTTTGACGGCACGGCACAAGTCTTGTCAAGTCAAACTTGGGTAAAAAAGACTGAAACAACTTTAACTGCAAAGTGGGAACTTGAGCAAATTGAGTTGGATAAGTATAAAATTAACGAAAAATTTGTTTTTGACGGGAAAGACCATACATACACATTTACAATAACAAATAAAAATGAAAAAGCAATTGAATATAAATATGATTGGACATATAAAGGCAATGTGAAAGGTACAACGGGAAATAACACTGTTGTTGTTAGAAATGTTAAAAATTCTGGCGAGTATTCACTTACCATAACGGCAACTTTCGGTTCCGCAACAAAATCAGTAAGTGCAAAACTAACAATTACAGTAAATTCACTTGCATTGTTAAACGAAACTGTTGTATATTCAAAAACTTATGACACGAATGACACATTCACAAAAACTCTTTCTGGGGCGAATGGCGAGACGGTAGTTTTGAGCGGTAAATACACGAGCAAAAATGCTGGCGCAACACTAAATGTGGATACACTTGATTACATTGTCGAGAAAAACAATATTAATATAGATACACTATATAAAGATAATTATAGTATAGATTATAGTAAGATTGACAAACAAGAAAGTAAGATATTGCCAAAAGATGTCACTTTGGATATAGGGAAAACCTCAAAATTTTATGATGGAAAAGTCGCTTTTGTTGAGGGGGCATACAACAATTCTCCATATATTTTTACATACAAAATTTCAAGTGCAAACAAAGATACTGGAACATATGCACAATCATATAAAAATATCAATATTGAAATTGAAGGTGATGAAAAATCTAACTACAACTTTACAATAGTTGGAACAATGGATATCACTTGCACATATCTAACTGAAAGCGATATAGAGTGGATAGGCGACACTACTATTACATTTGACGGTAAAGTCCACACATTGTCAATCAAAGTTACAAAAAGCGGTTACGTTTTGCCACAAAGTGACGAAACAACAAGTGAAGAAAAAGAAGGTAAATATACCTATAAAAAAGATGGTATAACAATTAGCGGGAAGCCTATAACAGTTGGGATATACACTGTTTCGGTTGTATTTGACGGCAATAATTATAAAAACGATACTTCTTGTCCTGAATTTACTTGCACATTAACTATTGATAAGAGAACGATTGGGATTTCGTATGCGGACGAGATAAAGAAAGAATATGACGGAACGACGGATGTTCCATCTACCGCTTCTCTTGACAAGATAACCAAAACAAATGTTGTTTTAGGTTACGAGCCATCATATATATATGCATACAGCCAAAAAGATGCTGGCACTAACATTAATATGATATTTGTGCTTAACGAGGAAGATTCAAATAGTGAAAACTATGAGTTATCTTTCACAAACGGGACACTTAAAGGCGAAATAACAAAAAAAGAAATTGACATAGATTTGACTGACACAAAAGAATATGATGGTAGAGATACATTTATTGTCAATGTTGAAAAAATTTATGTTACAACACCGGTGGAAGTTGATGGTGTTATGGAAAGTGTTGCTGGAAATATAACATTCGCTATCAAAGACATAAAAATTTATAGTAATGACATTGATTCAAGCAAAATAACAAACAATCTAACGATTGGTGGGCAAAGTTACGACACGAACTACACAATCGGTGCTTTCACTTATAATTTGGAAATAACAAAAGCCAAACTTATTTTCTCGTCAAGTCCAGATGAAAGTTATGTATATGACGGAAAACCTAGAGAATTTGAGTATTCACTAACAAGACAGGATAACAATAGTGGCGCAACTAAGCCAACAACTATGGTTGTAACATATCAAAAGAAATCCACAAGCGAAGTTTATCAAGATGTTGACTATGCCGAGACAGTTGGCGACTATAAAGTCTTTTTCAATCTAAATAGTGACGATGACAAATTGTATACTATCGCAACAGATTACTCTTCAAATTTATGGCATGGGTTTTCAATAACTAAGAGAAATATAGTTATTTATTTTAATAAGCAATATGCATATAATACACAAACACATAGTTATACAGGTAGTTTTACTCAAAAATCAGGTGTTTATTGTGATATCTTACCTAAAATTGAAACGTCACTTAATAGCAATACCTTGGGCGAAAGTGATACGATTGCATGGAAATATACAACTAAAGGTATAGATTGTGGAACGTACTATTATAAGTCTAGTGATGAAAAATTGGTTCTCAGTGAAGATTTATTAACCATTTACAGGACAAGTTCAGATGTGGATAATCGAATTGAAAACTATGAGATAACCACAAATTCACAATCATTTATTGCAATCACAAAGGCGACAATCGATATTTCTGACGTAAAACTTGAAGTTACGCAAGGAGAGTATTCAGCAAGTGTTCACAACCTTGTATTCACTGTTGGCGGAAAAGTTGAAGAACATACTTTTGACACAATCTTGTTGAAACGTGATACTTCTACGATAAATAAAAGTAACGTACTATATGCGGGCGTGTATTCTTTGACTATATTATTAAATAACTATGAAATAGCGAATAATAAGCCATTTACATACACAATCACAAAAAGAGATGTTGACATTGAATACATCACAAAAACAAAGACATATGACGGCACAACAAAAGTTCCACAAGAACAAATTATAATGCAAGAGGGTTGTGACTTCTTTGATGCAGATAAAGGTCAAATCAAAGTTATAGGTAATTACGAGAGTGCTGATGTTCAGAAAACCAACATCAAAGTAACTTTTGAATTAAACAGTAGCAATTATGATATTTTGTATTCATACAATCTTAAAACAACAACAGGTTCTGGCACGATAACTGTTTGCAATAAAACATTGACCATATCGGGAGAGGGGCAATCGTACGAAAAGTTCTTTGACGGCAACATTGTGTCACTTGATATCACTATGTTCACACCAAACGAACTTGAAAATGAACAAATAATTTCAGGGCAAATAAGTTTTAATCAAGTCAATGTTGGCACATATAAACTTAGCGAGCAAGTAATTGACATATCACAATTGCAAATAAAGAAAGGTGAAACAATAATTTCCCTTGATAACTACAAACTAAGTTTTGAAGGAACAGTTTATATTAAACATGCAATAGTTGAAGTCCTACCAAAAGATCTAACAAAAATATATAATGCAAGTGAGCAATATCCAACAATTGAATGCACGATTTATAATTTTAGTGGCAATATAACAAGTGATGATTTGGAAAATGGTTTCTATACCTTATCGTTCTATCAAGGTTCACTATCAAACGAAAAACAAGCCATAAATGCAGGCAAATATGGTGTGGTTTTAACATTGCCAAGTGATTCTAATTACAAATTTGCAAAAGATGATAACGGACAGATTTTGAATGTATCTACGTTGGACTTGGGCGAAATATTTACAATTGAAAAAAGAGAAATTGAAGTAAATGTCACAGAAGAGATAAGTCGAAGATTCAAAAGTGGGCAAAATGCAACATATAACGTGCAAACCCAAGATATAATTGATCCAAGCGAAAATCAAGACAATGGACTACTTTCAAGTCACAGTATAAATGCAGTGCTTTCAACCAACAGTGATCAGACAGGCACATATACAGTTACAAAAATAGAAAATGAAGTTGCATTCAGCAATCAAAGCAAAGTATATATAAAATCAATCGAAATATTGAATAATAATGACAACTCGCTTGTAACAGACAATTATGTTGTAAAATACTTAAGTTGTACAATTATAATCAGAGATACGGCAGATGAGTTTGATATAGATAACATTCAATCACTTGTTTATAATGGTACAGACAAAGCAAAGAGTGGCGAGTTTTATGTAAGTTTCACAGATAGTGGAATGGAATATATATTCAATCTTAAAGATAATAATGTTTTCAAGGGCGAAACTGTTATATCTAATCTTAAATATAATGGCGAGAGTGCAACTGAGATAATTTTTGTGGGACAGTACTCGGTGACATTAACTATCCTCCCAACTGGTTTTGAAAATAAAGTTGTACAAGAAGTAACATTCAATGTTGAACAAAAAGAAATTACAAACATTTCTTGTGACCTTGCAAAATATTATGATGCAACATCAACAGTTTATAATATCGAAACAACTGACATATGCACAAGGGCAGGCACGCGTGATGATGTCACAATTTTGGGCTACTATTATGACCTAGATAACACCAAGACCAAATTAGTCGGAAATTATTCGATTATGTTTGAACTAATTGGTGAGGATGCTTATAACTATAAAGTAACAAAAGTCCTAAGCGGAAAAATCAATCTTCGTCCAATCACAATAAAAGTAATTGATGGCGTCACATTGACATATGCAAATAAGACACAAGACATCGCTTATTCAAATTTAACAATTACAAGTGGAAGCGTGGTTACTGGCGAAACATTGACTGGCTATATAACAATAACAAAACTCGATGCTGGTACATACACATTATTGGAGAGTGCAAGCATAGATAACTTGCTTGTTTTAAGTGGTGAAAACGATGTGACATCAAATTATGAATTTACACTTGATGGCAACATAGAAATTAAAACAAAGCAAGTTGAGATTTTGGTTAATTCCACATACCTTTTATTTGATTATAATGGTGCTGAGAGAAGAATAGAAGACTATGCACTAAGTTATGATCTTGATGAAACTGATTCGGTATATGAAATGTTAGATGGTTATCGTGTGGTAACATATGACGCAATTGCAATTGATGCTGGCAACTACACAGCAACAATTTCTTCCAATTCAACAAATGTCAACTTTATTGCGATTGATAGCAAAACAAGTAATTTGTATCCAAACAATGAGATAAGTTTTAGGATTAAACAAAAATCTCTTAGAATAAATATCGGTGAAGTACAAAAGATATATAATCCAACAAACGACCATAAAACTGAACTTACCTTAGCCGATGTTTCAGATATAGTTGCAGGACAAACACTTGAAGGTTACTACAAACTGTCCAAATCTGGTTTGGGTTGTGGAAAATACGACCAAGAAGTGAATGAGAGCGGTTATATTGTGTTTGAGAATATCAAAATATATGATGCTTATGGTAACGATATTTTATCTAAAAACTATAATATTATATCGCAAACAGGTTTAATTAACATTATACCATTCACTATAACGGATGCATACATTGCAAACGAAAATAAATCAGTAACCTATGACGCACAAGAAGCACTTTCAAAAATATCCTTTGCATTTACTGATACGAATGGCACAATTCAAACAATCACATCAAACGACACAACTTGGGGAACAATTGCTCTTATTGAATCAAGTGCCATAAATGTTGGGACATATCATATAAGTGTAACGATAAACAACTGTGAGTTAGATTCAACAATATTTGCAAGCAATCAATTTGAATTTAATATCATTCAAAAAGAAATTACTGACATCATATATGACAGCAATAAATATTACGATGCGACGGGCATGGTGAAAAATGTAAAAATTGCCGATGGTCAACTATGTGGCGATGATGATATCACAATAACTGGTGTTTATGTTGACGAAAATAATGCAATTCAATCAAACGCTAGCGAGAATAGTTATAATATCTTGTTCGCAATCAGCGATTACGATAATTTCCCAGCAAAGAACTATAAAATTGCTGATATTACTGCAAGAGGTTATATTCAAAAACAACCACTCACACTAAGTGTTAACTTAAATGAAGTGTATTTGACAAGTGGGGAATATGTTTTGGACTATGATGAAACGACAATGCCAATTACAAATGGAACACTTGCTGCCGGGCAAACCTTAAGTGGTAGTCTTAAAATAACAATAAAAGACTTTGTTGGCTTGGTTGATTTATCACAAGTTGATATTTCTGGTATAACAATTCAGGACACAGAGAGTGTTGATAGAACAAGCAATTACACACTCTCACTTGATGGTTCAGTTGCAATTGAGAAAGCAAAAGTGTCCGTAAAATTTGATGATATCTCAACATCTTACACATACAGCGCAAGCGAAGTTGTAATCACTCCAAGTTCGATTACACTCACAAATTCAAGCGAAACAACCATTCCAACTCTTACAATATTATACAATAATAACTCGCAGGCACCAAAAGATGTTGGAACGTACGAAGTGACAGTGCAATTACAGTCGCCATACTATGAAGTTAATTCGGATGCATTTACATTCAGTATAACAGCATATGATTTTGTAGTGACCGAGATTACAACGACTTTCGCAAAATATTATGGTGAAATTGATCCATCACCACTACTTTACACATTAAAAAGCCCACTAAACGAGAATATAACACTATACTTCACAAGAGCGGATGGTGAAGCTGTTGGCGTATACGATATGTATTTGGATAAGTGCGACAATCAAAACTATAATGTTTCTTTAGCTAGTGGTGTTGGTGTTGGATTATTTGCTATAAAGAAAACACAAACTGCATTGAATGTTGTAATCAAAAATACGGATAAAAATGTAAATATTTTACAAAAACAGTATGATGCAAAAGATATAGGGGCGATTGATATTTCACAATTAGACTTTGATGCTAGTGGCGAACTAATCATAGGGACAATAACTTTTGATGTTGGAAAAGATGTCGGCGAATATGGGCTTATGGCGAATGGTTGGACTTTGATTTGTGATAACTTTGAGAATTTCAATGTTACCAGCGAAGTTAACTACAAAATTAATCAAAGAGTAATTAAAATAAATGTTTTAGACGGACAAAAAGCATATGATAGCACAAAAGTATTCTATGGCACATTGCAAATTTTGGACGAAGAAGACAATCAACTAGACAGCACTATCTATAAACTTCAAGCAAGCGGAGAGTACACCGACAGTAATGTTGGCACAAATATTCCACTCAATATTACACTTTCCGGTGACACCATTTCAAATTATACAACTCCAAATGTCGTTTATGGCGGAATCGCAAAACGTCAGGTTAAAGTTGTTCCAAATAGCGAACAAGGTTGTACGTATGGTGAATACACGGAAGATGTTGAAATCCTGTATCAACTAAGAGATGCTGGTGATTATGGAGAAAGGACGTTTAAGGGTGACTATGCAAGTGAGATAACAGGCGGAAAGTTATATATCGAATATTTGACTAATAAAACAAAATTTGTGGCAGGCTCATATCCAATTAAGTCTACTATTCAATCCAATAATTTTGATCTTTCGTATGATGAAGATGTTTACTTTACAATAAAGAAAAAAGAGTTAACGCTTGCAAGCGCAGATAACTTTACAAAGGTATATGATGGTTCGGCACAATATTTTGGCGAAATAATTATAACTGGATGTTTAGATAATGATGAAATTATAGTTACTGCACAATTCTATGATAGTGGTAATTTAGAAACACCAAGCGAGAGCGTAAATATCACTAAGGTAGTAAAATTTACATTGTCTGGTGCGGACGGTGAAAACTATTTTGCGAACAACGTCACAGGTTCAATCACAACAAAGTTTGTCACACTCACCTTTGTTTACTATATGCAAGACAACGACGGCACAACAAATGTTATCAATCCAGACTTAATCAAGGATAGTGATACAAAAGTGTTTGATAAACTCATTTATGAAGCACAAGTGCAAGCATCTATGGATACATTACCACTGCCAAGTCATGAAGGTTACATTTTTGATGGTTGGTTCTTTGACAAGGAATATTCAGTGCAACTAAATATAGACACTATGATAACAAGTCCACTTTGGGGGATAGACGAGGAAGAAAAAACAGTATATGCAAAATGGACGATAAGAAAGTATACATTAAAAGCATATATTGCAACCGAAGTTGATGGAATATATGAAGCTGAAAATGCTAGTGGTGGAACAATTTCTTACACAGAAACACAATTTAACTACTTTGACAGTCTTGATTTAATAGCAGTGATTGCTCCACAGGCAAAAAATGGCTATGAATTCAAAGGCTATAGTTCTAACGATGTTCAAAACAGCATTGAACTATACGAAACTGGTTATATAATCCAAGCAACCCAAGATGGTACAAACAAATTATTTGTCAAGTTTGCGCCAAAAACAGTTACACTTACTTTGTATGCAAATAAAGGTGTGTTTTCTCGTTCGAATGGTTGGGAATATAACAGTGATTACACTACTGCAAGTGTTAAAATTAAGTTTAATAGTAGTTTAAGTGGTAGCGGGATAACTGAAATTCCATCAATAAATCGTGAAGGCTACACTCAAGATGGATGGACTGATGAAGATTTAAACATAGTTGCATTTAATGAAACAACAATTTTAGACGATTTCTATTTCCCAGAAAGGACACTTTGGGCATCTTTTAAGGCAAGAGAATTCAAATTATACTTGTCTTCAAATGGTGGTTATTATGACAATATTGACGAAAATATTTGGACAATTGAAGAAAGAAATGACGACAATCAAGTAATTAAAGTGTCAAAAGTGATAGTTTATGACGAAGAATTTGGTGAACTTATTGAACCAGTAAGAACTGGTTGGTCGTTCGATTCATATGAAAAAATGTATACATCTTCCATTGCAACTGAGTATATAAAAAGTGACGATATATTCAAACAAATAAGTGATGTTTATGGTAATGCGATATACAATGAAAATGATTACACTTTGACTATAACAGCACTTCGTCATAATATAACAGTGCAAGTTTTGGATAGTGTGGGCAATCTAAAAGAAACAAAATATCATACATCTGGGCAAGAACAAACCATTATCAATGTAAAAACAACATCAAAATGCATAATTACCGCACAAAATACTCAAGGTTATTTGTTGGATCACTGGATATCAACATACATTGATGTTGACAATTTAACAACAAATGAAATCACAATAAACGAATTTCTTAAAGATGAAACATTACAAGCGGTATACGCCTTTGTTGAAAACACAATTACAATTAAAGCGAACTATAAACACAGAGGATACATTTCGAGCGGGGAAACATCTTCAAAAGATAAAGACTTTGCAGAAATTAAAGCATACACAGAAAGCGACGTAAATCTTGTTGCGGTAGCAAACGAAGGTTATGAACTCACTAATTGGTTAATAGATTATGGTACAAATCCTTGCACTTTGTCAGGCAATAAAACTGACCTAGTTAGAACACTTTCGGGATTTGTTGGCGATGTTTCAATCACTGTAGTATTTGAAAGTAAAGACCTCAACATTGAAGTTATCGCAAGTGAGGAAAAAGGGCTTTTGTCATCCGATCAATATCAACTGTCGCCAACGGCACGATATACATTTACAATAAAAACTGAAGATGTACTTACATTTACCGTGACCGCTAATCATGGTTATAGTGTTGATAAGACTATTGCAAATTGGATATTTGAAACAATATCATTAAACAAAGGTGAGTTTACAATCACCAGTGATAACAATGTGTATACGATAACGTTTAAGAACTTTGTTTGTGATGGTACAATTGTTGTCCCATACACAACAAACAGTTTCACAATAACGTTTATTGCGGTATACAAAAATGAAGACGAATTTACAATTGATAGAGATGCAATAGATTTAGTTACACTTGAAAAAAATACAAATTTAGAAAAATTTAATTCATTTGCATCTTACACTGAGCAGTATAAAACAACCATAAAGTTATCGCCAAGACTTGATGTGAAAAATGGTTATACATTCAGTTGTTGGTCAAAAGAGAGCAATCAAGAATATCCTATCACATTTATAGAAGGACTTGTAAACAAATACGATGATGGCGTGATTGATTACACAATAACTGATGATATAACGCTATATCTAATCTATTCAATTAACCGTTATTCAATTCACTTTGATGTGAATGACGAAATTGAAGGAAAGTTATCGTACAATAATAGTTCAACACAAATATCAGCTTTCGATATTGAAGTGAGATATGGTTATAACACGGATGTTATCACCGCAATATCTACGAGATATTATCACTTTATAAAATGGGTGCAAGTTTTGGATGATAACACAACAGTTGATCTTGATACTAGTAGCGGGAACTATCAACTAGATAACACTTCAATAATAATCAAAAATGTTCATGAAAATGCACACTTTAGACCAATTTTCCGCGGTAATGATTTAACATTAAAAATTAACTTAATCTTACCACAAGAAGAAATGCTTTCTTCACAAATAACAGATTTTGGTACATTGCAAATATTAGAAGATGGCAACGGCATTGTTTCTCAAACAAACTTCACGCAAAATAATAATGTGTTAGTATATGAAATTTCGTCGATTGCAGGACAAGTTGTAACAATTCAACTTGTAGAAGAAAATGGTTACATATTTAATAAAGTTACCCCTTACTATAATTTCGATGAAACGCTAAGACAAATTATTTTATCAACCTTATACACCGAAACGAACGAATTAACAATTTATCTCAAAGCAAGAGAAAATAAAGTTATTATTGAAATTATAGGTGAAACAAATGGTGCACAACTATTTGGTAACTATTCTCAATCTATTGGAAGAGTTGGAGATATTGTTGATACAAACAATAAAAGCAGACTTGAGTATACAATAAAAACTGGCGGAAGTTTGGTAGCTACACTAAAATTGCTTCCAGGCTACAAAATGACTGCAAATAATTACTTTGAAGTACCATATTCGGTTGCTGACAGTTTGATAAAGTTGTCGAATGGTAAAGTTGAGAATATCTCAAGCGATATAACCATACAAGTTCAAATTGTTGCATACATATATAAAATAGCATTTGACTTTAACTATGATGGTTGTCCTACTTCGTTTGAAAGCATAGTTACGATTGGAAAGGAAAACTATAATCCTGCCCTAGGCAACGATATAATAAACCCACAAAGAGCGAGATACAGATTTATTGGTTGGGGAACAAAAACTGATGAAACAGATGTGGTTTACTTCTTTGAAAATGGCGAAATGTACTATTATAGTTATGAAAATAACATCAAAACCAAGAACAAGGGTTTCGCAGGTTCAAATTATGCGACTGATTCAACCACATTGGAAGTTGATTATGATTGCACACTTTATGCACTTTGGGAGATTATAACCTATAAAGTCAATGTGGTTTTGGTACCAGGAACAACTGTGGATAAATTGAACTATCTAGATATATTTACAAGTGTGATTGGAAGAAAGATTGTGTATTCAAATACAGAAAGTGTCCAAATTACTGCGATAGAATATGCTCCTGATACCCAAATTACAATTACAGCTCCAATAGGTAAAAATGGATATAGTTATTATGGTTGGGCAATGGAAGATGGCTTGCTTGACATAAATCAAATCAATATAGGTAACTATGTTGGAATTATGCCAAACAATGAGTTAACTATATATCTATACTATCTACTTAACGTTGAAGTCGTATCAAACTCAAACGGCACTGTAACTGTGTCCAAAAAGCAAGTTTTACCTGGGGAAACGGTTGAGGTTGATGCCACACCTAATGAAGGTTATTTGTTTAATAATTGGGCACTTAATGGTACACAAATAGAAAATTCAACTGCAAAAATGCAAATCCAAATTGAAAAACCATCAACAATTCTTGGAAACTTCATTGGAATAAAAGTTAATGTTATATTAGAGCAAGTTGATAAAGCAACTTTGGAAATCGCTTCTAAAATTCAATACACCGAAGGTGAGTTTAGAGTTGGTGATACAATAATATTTGCGGTTAAAAATATCACATATGGATATAAACAAGAGAGTTGGACAGGTGAATTCTCTGGACAAATTAATAACTTCACTTACAGGATTACAAAGAATGATGCAAAGAGAACGGGTACAGATGGGGTCGCATATGTATTATTTAAACCAATTATTGTTCAAAAGACAGTTAAAGTTGAATTTGTTGTAAGTGATGTTAATGCTGGTACATTTATTATCGATGGTGTGAGTGTAAGCAATAACTTCGTTAAAACATATAAATATGATACAAAACTAACTTTTGGTCTTAATATTGAACAAAAATATGAGCAAAATGGACTTACATTGAATGATTATGTATTGTCAAATGACTTGCGTGAAATTTGGATTCATAAAGACAACCACTTTGATGCAGACAATGTAAACATAATTAAAGTATCACTAAGACAACTATTATGGATAGAGGTTTATGAGATGTTTACAGGCTTTGGTACACAAAATGATCCATATATTATCTTAAACGAAAAACAACTTGCTGCCATGGCGTATCTTATAAATAATAATATAGAAGCGAATGAAACGACTCCATATGCCCAAGGATACTATATATTAAAGTTTAATATGTATTTGAACGAAAGATTCTGGCAACCAATTGGGACTGAAGAAAACCCATTTGATGGAACATTTGACTTTACAGATAATGATGCATATGGATTGACACTTGATAAATACTATGAGGTAACTAATCAAGATGGTTTGTTTGGTTACATTACAGAAAATGCTAAATTCTTGAAGAATAAGGCAAATTATACATTGGCGATTGCTTTGGTTTCTGGAATAGTGGGGGCAATAGTTGTGGTAGTCATTATCCTACTTTTGTGGATAAGGCACAAGAAAAAGCAAATGGAAAAACTTGCAACTATCTCAACAATTGTAAATAACTCTACTCAAATGGGCAACATTCTCACTCAAATGCATATTCAAGAAATGAGTGATAACAAATCTGATAATAAAACCAAGCAAGATACAAAAGTAAAAAAGTCAAAGCCACAACGAAAGCGTAAGTAAAATTATTTAGCAAAAAAATCATACAAAAAAGTACGAACAAATTGTTTGTACTTTTTTGTATTTGTGATAATATATAATTATGGAAATAGCGGTTATCGGTGGTGGCGCAAGTGCCCTAATGTTATCTAATGTGTGTCAAGAGAATGTGACAATTTTTTGTGACAAAGAAAAACTTGGCAAAAAGATTTTGCTAACTGGCAATGGCAAATGTAATCTAACAAATAACAGTTACACAAAAGATTGCTACAATCAAGATATACAAAAATACTTAGATAAATTTGATTATGATGACACTTTGAAATTTTTCTATCATCTTGGACTTTTGACATACAGCGACGAAAATGGCAGAGTGTATCCAGTTTCCAACACAGCAACAAGCGTTGTGGATGTTTTAACATATAATCTAATAGGCAGAGATATTGATGTAAAACTAAACTATCACGTTCAAAAGATAGAAAAGCGTGGAGATAAGTTTATAATTGACGACGTATTTTATTTTGACAAGGTTGCGATTTGTGCGGGAAGTTCAAATGAACTTTTGGACGCAATGAATATCGAATACAAACCTTTTGTGCCATCACTAGTTGCATTAAAAACCACGCAAGACACAAAGCGACTTTCGGGGATTAGACTAAGTGACGTTGTAGTTAGCATAAACAATAAATATGAACTTGGCGAAGTTTTGTTTAAGGACAATGGACTTAGCGGAATTTGTATTTTTAATTTATCAAGTTATCTCGCAAGGAGAAATAATTTTAAGCAAAGTTTATGCATTGACCTTTTGCCATACTTTGAAGTTAAAGACTTGGAAGACGTTTTCTTTGGAAGATTAAATAGAAATTATCCAAGTATGATTTTATTTTTACAAGGAATATTTCATAAAGAAATAAATAAATATTTATTAAAAGAAAGTAAAATAAATGAAGAAGAAAAACCAAATAAAAATAATATAAAAAAATTAATCAAAAATATTAAATCATTAAAATTTGATATTATTTCTACATATGACAATAATCAAGTAAAAAGTGGTGGAATAAGACTAGATGACTTAGACGAAAACTTGCAACACAAGAAAATAAAAGGACTTTATTTTGCGGGCGAAATATGTGATGTGGATGGCATTTGCGGTGGATATAACTTGCAATGGGCATGGACAAGTGGCAAAATTGTTGGAGAAAATATATGCTTAAAATAAATAACATAAAAATGCCAATAAATTACACAAAAAAAATACTACAAAATAAATTAAATAAATTATTAAAAAATAAAATAAAAGAAATTAAAATATTAAAAAAATCTATTGATGCGAGAAATAAAAATAATATTACATACAACTTATGTGTTGGAGTAGAACTTGACAATTGTAAAATAGAAAATAAATATAATTATGAAAAAATTGATTACAAAATTGACGGAATAAAATTTGAAAAACTAAATAAAAAAACAAGACCTATTGTTATTGGCTTTGGACCTTGCGGAATGTTCTTTGCTTTGTGCCTTGCAAAAATGGGGCAAAACCCAATTGTTATTGAACAGGGTGAAGATGTTGATGCAAGACAACGAAGCGTGCAAAAGTTTTGGAATGAAGGAGAGTTGAATAAATTTTCTAATGTCCAATTTGGCGAAGGTGGTGCTGGGACTTTTAGCGACGGTAAATTAAATACCAATGTCAATAATAAATTTTGCAAAATGGCGATGGAAGAACTTTATTTGCATAGCGCCCCAGAGGAAATTTTGTACGAGGGCAAGCCACATATTGGCACGGACAAACTTAAACAAGTTGTAAAAAATATTCGAGAAGATAT
>CAYQLL010000002.1:18954-25437 GCA_964418405.1 uncultured Christensenella sp.
GTCTTGGTGGAACAGTTTTATTTAATACAAAACTAATAGATTTTGGAATTGAAAAATCGCGAATTAAATACATTATAACTCAAAATGTTGTAACAAACGAAATTCAGAAACTCGACACAAACCTACTTGCTTTGTGCATCGGCCATAGTGCAAGAGATACTTTTCTTACTTTGAAAAAACGCAACTTTAATATGTCGCAAAAACCTTTTGCTATGGGTGTGAGAATTGAACAAAAGGCCGAAAATGTCAACAAAATGCAATATGGCGAAAATTATGATAAAAATTTACAAAATGCCGACTATAAATTTGTTTCGCACCTAAATAATGGTAGAGCGATGTTTACCTTTTGTATGTGTCCGGGCGGATATGTTGTCGCGTCGTCAAGTGCGGACGGCGAAATTGTAACAAACGGAATGAGTAATTTTGCAAGGGACAATAAATATTCAAACTCAGCACTACTTGTCAATGTTAACCCAAGTGATTTACATTCAAACGATGTCTTAGCGGGAATGTATTTCCAAGAAAAATACGAGAAGTTGGCGTTTTCTTTGGGAGGTGGAAATTTCACTGCACCAGTGCAAACTGTTGGTTCGTTTTTGTATGATAAACTAAATGACGGTGAGTGCTCATATATGCCAAAGTATAAGTTTGTTGAATTAAAAAATTGCTTGCCAGACTTTGTGTATGAAAGTCTTAAACTTGGACTTGTGGACCTTAATAGTAAGTATAATGGTTTTGCAATTGATGATGACGTTTTGGTCGGTGTTGAAACAAGAAGTTCAAGTCCAGTTACAATTGTTCGTGATGAAAAATATGAGAGTAATATAAAAGGTATCTATCCCTGTGGCGAAGGTGCGGGTTATGCAGGTGGCATAATTTCAAGCGCCCAAGACGCAATCAAAACTTGTCACTGCATTTACGAAAAATTAAAAGGGGGAAAATAAATGGTATTAAGTTTCATAAAATTATTTTCGTGGGTTTTTGGTGGCATAACTTTATGTGTGTGTTTGGTTGCACTTGTTTTGGTTATTATTGATTATCACAAAACCAAAAAAGAATTGGATAAAAAAATAAAACAAATAGATAAAAAAGGTAATGAAAAACAAGATAAAAAAGAAACAAAAAAAGATATTTAGCACACACGCTAAATATCTTTTTTTGTTTCAATTTCAGCAATATTTAATATAATATCAGTAAGATTTGTTGTAATTTCTTCAAAATAATTTATAACATTAAGATAAGATGTAAGTTTGTCAAAATCTTTGTCGTTCTCAGAAATTACAGATTGTTTTGCTTCTACTTTCAGTACTGTTATTTTTGACATATTGTCAACTATTTTTTGTACATCAAATGTTGACACTTTACACCCGTTCGTAAGTGAATTTGAGACAATCGTTCTTGATAGTAAAATATTGTCTTCAATAATTTGTCGCATTTGATTTAATATTTCTTGTTGAGTTTCATTGAATTTTATTTTTTTATTATTATACTCACACGAATAAACCAATTTTTCAATATTTACATTTGCCTTTTCAATTCCTATGAACATATTGTTTATATCACGTTTTTCTTTTTCATTTTCAAAAGCGTATTCTGCGTCTAGTTCAAAAAGTTTTTTGTTCATTTCTTTTGATTGTATTATCATATTTTCGGCGTGTTTAAGTATCTCGGTTTTTCTATTTTTTGACGAATGTCTTGTGTAATCCATTGCATAACCAAGTGTTCTACATGTCTCTTTGAAATATGAAATGGAGTTTGAACCAAGTTGAACAAAACCAAGTGTTGGCACTGTTGATATGTTTTCAAAATTATCCTCCTGATTTTTGTTTGGAATCATTTTGTCAAGAAGTTTTGCAAATACATTCACAAGTGGTAAACAAATAGCGATTGTAACAATATTAAAGATAATATTGACAAAAATAATTTTTAGTGTCGCATCACTGATAAATGATGTGACGGGTGTTATCCAATCCCAAATTGTGAGCGGACAAAATATAATTGCGCCAACAATGTTAAACATAAGATAACTCAAACTCACTTTAAGTGATTGCTTGTTTTTGCTTGTAAGTCCAATCAAAATTAGTGTAAAACACGTTCCGATATTCATTGCATAAATTATGTAACTTGCATTTTGTATGCTCAAAAGTTCTGGATTGGAAATAAGTATTGACGACACAATTGCCGTTGTTCCAAGGGAACTATTGATAAGCGCCGATAAAAGTAGACCTAATGCAAATAATATCCAAGGATTGTTGATATTAAAGAAAAAATCAATAAATTCTGGCGAACTTGAAAGTGACTTTGTTGCAATTCCCATATATGACATTCCACAAAAAATAAGTCCAAAACCGCATAGACACAATCCCCAATTTTTTAGCACATTGCTTTTTGCAAAAAGTTTGATAAAAAATCCAATCACAATCAAAAGTCCAAAATAACTTACAATATTCACACCTTGCAGTGCTACCCACAAAACCGAAACCGCGCTTGCAATGTTTGTGCCCATCATAATTGCTATTGTTTGCGATAGCGTCAAAACTCCCGCCCCGCAAAGCCCCATAATAAGTGAAATTGACGCAGTGCTTGATTGCATAACAAAATCAAGACCAATTCCCAAAAGTGCATTTTTTGTTTTACTATTGCCGTATTTCGCAATTTTGTGCTTAAAATTTGTGCCACAAAGTTTTTCAAAAGACGAACTCATCACACTAACGCCAAAAAGCAAAATTCCAATTCCGCATAAAAACTGAACAATCATAATATCTCCACTATTTTATTTTTATTATATATAAAAACTTCGTAAAATAAAAACAAAAATCAAAAAAAGTTGTAAAATTTTTATTTTATATTTGCAAAATAGTATTTGTTGATATATAATTGAACATAGGAGAAAAATATGTTAGACATAAATAAAATTGTAAATGAAACACAATATGTTCACGATGCACTGCTCAAAAAGGGTTTTGATGTAGATTTTGCACCACTTGTTGACTTATACAATCAAAGAAAACAACTGATTGTAAAAGCGGACGAAATTAAAACGCAAAAAAATCAACTTTCTGCAACCGTTCCACAAGTGAAAAAACAAGGCGGGAATGTTGAAGAAATTTTTGCAAAAGTAAAAGAGTTAAACTTGGAAATTGCAGACTATGACGCAAAACTAAAAGAAGTTGAAGATGGAATATTTAACTTTATTGCACCCCTTCCAAACCTTCCAGACGATGATTTAGTTGGTGGAGAAAAGGAAAATAACCAAGTTATTAAAGTTTTTGGCGAAAAACCACAATTTGATTTTAAGGCAAAAGACCACGTTGAACTTTGTGAAAGTTTGGGGCTTATAGACTATGACCGTGCCGCAAAAGTTAGTGGCAGGGGTACATGGTTCTACACAGGCATTGGTGCAAGACTTGAGTGGGCACTTCTTAACTACTTTGTTGACACACATATAGCTGATGGCTACAAATTCATTTTGCCACCACACATATTAAACGAGGAAAGTGGCTTTGTTGCAGGACAATTTCCAAAATTCAAACAAGATGTTTTTTGGCTTGAAGGTGTCGAACCCAAAAAATTTATACTTCCAACAGCAGAAACGGCACTTGTAAACTTCCATAGAAATGAAATACTAAAAGAAGAAAACCTTCCAGAAAAACTTTTTGCCTACACACCTTGCTATCGTTGTGAAGCAGGTTCATATAGAACAGAAGAACGTGGAATGATTCGTGGCTATCAATTTGACAAAGTTGAAATGTTCCAATATGCAACTGAAAAGAACTCAAAGCAAAGTTTTGAAGAACTTGTTGAAAAAGCGTGCAAGTTAGTTGAAGGACTTGGACTTCATTTTCGACTTAGCAAACTTGCTGCCGGTGATTGTTCTCACTCAATGGCACGCACCTATGATATTGAAGTATATATCCCAAGTATGGGTATATACAAAGAAGTGTCTTCCGCAAGTAATGCAAACGACTATCAAGCCCGCCGTGGAAATATCCGCTATAAAGACAAAGAAACAGGAAAAATCAAGTATTGCCACACCCTAAACGCATCTGGGCTTGCAACAAGTCGTGTGCTTCCGGCTATTGTTGAACAATACCAAAACGCCGACGGCAGTGTAACCGTTCCAGAAGTCCTTAGAAAGTACCTTGGTGGAATAGAAAAATTAACTCCAATAAAAAAAATTTAAATGCGAGAAGGGTTACATAAGGTTGAAAGTGATGATATCTACGTTATGCTTTATTGAAGACATTAGAATAATTCCCTTTCTCACTTTATCAAATTGTTTTACATAACTATTGATTTACAGAACATTTTATGTTATATTTAGTTATGGAGAGGGAGAATGATAGATGTTGAAATTTATGAACTTATAGACAAGGTATTGAATTCCAATTATAGAAACAAAGAGTTAATGAATGCGTATGAGAAACTCGGCATTGTTCTAAAACAATTGTCCAAAAGAGAACTCAAACAGATAGAAATGACTGTTTCATATTCTAAACAAACATGTATTATTATACATTCAAATAAGTTTTTGCAAAGCGAAGAGACTATAAAAAGGATAGAAGTGTATGATGAAATCTTGTCATTAATTTCGCGGGCAATGACTGTCGGGAAACAGGAAAAGGGTCTGGTTGAGAAATGTGATGATGTTGGGTTAAGTCTTTAATTTTAACACCTTACAAAGGAGGATATTATGCCATACGACAAAATTATTGAATTGATTGCAAAAGCAACTAGAATTGAAAGTGGTAACGAAGAGGAACTTTCAAAGATATATTCAGATATTGAATTCTATTTGGGATATGTCGATGATTGTGACAAGAAAAAACTTTTTATTAAATTAACAAACATAAGAAAACATTTACGAACAAATGCTCAAATGGGATACATTAAAGAAGATGAAATGTTAGTGGAGGATAAAATTTACAATAAAGTGATGTCTATCATAGAAAAATTTTATGAGGATAAAGTTGAAGTTGCGGACAAGTCTTTGAACTAAATTGAATGCTGAATTAATGTAAAGTTTGACTAGAGTCCAATTATGGACTCTTTTTTTGTATTAAGTAAAACAATTTTTGAAAAAGTTGTGCATTTTTGAACAATGTGTGATATAATAAACATATAAAGAATTTGAGACATAAGGAGAGATACGTTTGAAAACTAAAATCAAGGAAATATTAGATTGCGATAAATATATCAGCGAAAAAATGGTAGATAATAAATTAAAATCGTCAATTGTGATGGCTGTACTAATAGCAGTAGCATTTATGATTTTATCTATTGTGAATATCATTCAAAGATCAAGTTTAATGTTATATTTAACATTGGCAGGTTTTATATTAGAAGTCATCGGTGCGATTATTGGTTATTATTCGAAAAAAAATATTTATCCATGCATTATTAGTGTGATAAGCAGCTTGATTTTGTTTACATTTTTTGCAATCATAGGTGGGAATAATGGATTTGCTGTTTTGTGGATTATTTTATTCCCATGCATATCAATTGCTATGTGTGATCTCAAATTAAGTTTTTGCGGGGATTTATATCTTTTATTATTTTGTATAATATCGTTTTGGACACCGCTTCATAAATATTTCCTATATGATTATTCTTCAACATTTGTGATTCGTTTTCCACTTTTATATATTGTTAATTTGATATTTTCAATATATCTCGGAATAACAATAAAAAAGAGTCAATATGCTGTATTAAAGCATGAGGAAGAATTGAACTATGTTAAAGATTTTGACAAGATGACAGGGGTTTATAATAGATCAAAATTCGAGGAAATGCTCAAAAATGATATAGGGAATTATGAAACAATTGGAGTTGGATTTTTCGATGTGAACAATTTAAAGGATGCAAACGATAATTATGGTCATACAAAGGGGGATTTCTTAATAGTTCAAATTGCAAAAGTTCTTACTGAATGTGGTGATGTACCTCACTATACTTTTAGATATGGTGGTGATGAATTTATCGTGATTATTCCTAATTGTTCAAAAGAAGATTGTGATAATTTTGTAAAAATTTGTAATGATAAAATGCAAGAGTTGCAAGAACTTGATTCCGAAATCAATTATTCGGCTGCTTATGGAATGAGTTATGGTACAAAAGGATATGATATCCAAAAACTTATATCACAAGCAGATAAAGAAATGTATAAACAAAAACAACATATGAAACGAAAGATGTAAATATATTTTGATGTTGTATAAAAATATTCAAATGTATTACTACTTTCAAATTCTAAATATAATCAAATATGTTAAAGTGTTATTCAAAAATATACTTAGTAACAACGGCACTGGGCACAAAAACCTAATGCTATTTTTAATAATTTGTGCATTTGCAAATTGATAAGTCTTTTTTGAAAAAATTACAAAAATGTGTTTTTTATCAAACTGGCATAAGTGTTTAAGTTTATAGCATAAATGATAATGTTATAAATTTTTAAGTGATTTAAAATTTTCATATAAATAA
>CAYQLL010000003.1:0-20361 GCA_964418405.1 uncultured Christensenella sp.
TAACGAATTTTTTATCTTCTTGATATATAGTGCTTTTATCATTATTAAATTGAACAGAGAAAGTTGGAAAAGTTTGTTGACCTGTTGCAGTTGTGCCTGTCAATTCAACTGACTTAATTGTGCCACCTTCTTGTTCACCAACAACGCCACCAATTATCCAATTATACTTGTTGGATATTTTTAGGCTTGTATCGTCACCTGAATAGTCGACAGTGACTTTACTGCTTGATAGTGTGCCAGAAGTCACTTTACCAATGAGAAGTCCAATGGTGCAATCATTATCAACATCTTCCAATGTATTATTTAAGTTTGATGCATCAATATTTAGATTAATATTTTTAATAATGGAAGATTCAATATTGTTCGCAAAAAGGCCGATAACCTTCGCTGACAAAGCAGAATCTATAACAATGTTATCTAAATCAATATTTTGTATTGTTGAAGCGGTTATCTCATTAAACAATCCATAAATATCAGATGTCAAATTCTTTATCTCGTAATTTTTACCAGATGCGTTGTTATTGGAACCATAGTCATATTTTGAACCATCAAAATTAATTTTTTCTAAGTCCAATGCTTCCCAGTTAATTGTTCCACTTATATATTCAGCATTGATATTGTTATCTAATCTAAAATAGATTGTTTCTTTATTTGTATCTGCTTCTGCTCTTTCAATTAGTTGCAATTTCCCAAGATTTGGAATTTTGAATGGAGCAACACTTGTACCGTTACCAGTGTAGAAGTGCATATATGCTATGTTTTCATATGCGCCAGATATAAAGGAGTCGTAGCCAAATGAGTACTCTACTTTTCTATAAAAGTCTGAACTTTCAGTCTTAGAATCAGATTTTTTATCATTTTCAGTTGCATCATAATCAATTGATATTTCATCTGTTTTATTACCTAATGTTTCATCATATAATTTAGCTTCGCAAGCATATTTATCATAGAAACAAGCTTCATCTGCCTTGTCTTTTTCAAAAGCAAATCTCCTACTTACCAATTGTCTATTTGTATCATCTAAAGATTTATCCACCATACGAGCGATAGAGTAGGACGATGAAACATAACCTGGGGCAAAGAGATACATTTTTCCCTTGCACGTCTTATTATCGTCATCTGCGATGTTGGATACTTCCCCTGTGGTGTAGGATGATACAATGTATCCAGAATTAAATCTTGCAAAACCAGCCACTGTTACAGTGTCACTACTGCCAACATATGGTGATATAACATCTAGATATGTGAAGCAGTTCTTAACTAAACCTGAGTTGTTATTGACGAAACCTGCAGCAAATTGTGTTGACTTAACAAGTCCACGAATTGGTTCTTCATCATTTCGTCCACCAACCGCATTTGATGAGTATATTATACCTTCATTATTTAGAGCAAAACCAGAAGCTTCGGCACCTTCACCCGAAACACTTATGGTTACGCAAGTTACTACACCAGAAACAATACTATTTTCATCAATCTTTCCAAATGGTGTGCTAACATCATTGCTTGATACTTTAATTTGTCTTCCATCAGAAACTAGGAAGGTGTTTGTAAGATTAATTGATTTCGTTAGGCTTCCTTTTTCAGCCTTTTCGTCTTCGTCTAGGAATATGTATTTATTTTCATTTTCGTCACCAACATTGGTCTGTGGATTAACTTTTGAACCGCTTTTGAAGAAATTATTGTATAACGATTTTGTTGACTCATCAGTTGATTGGCTACCCAATTTTTCCTGGATTTTACCCAAAACACTACCAAGTGAAACGTTCTCCCCCATTGAATCGGTTGTAAGAGTGTATACATGTGCATACTTGTTGTCACTCTGCTCGCCTATCTTTTCATTGTTATTACCAACAAGAGCATTCGCATAGTAACTATCAGCACCTGAGGTTAATTTCTCATCCAATTCATTAAATAGTGTGTTGATTGAGATGTTATTGTTAAATGCAACAGTGTCCGCTTGAATCGTGCCAATTATACCACCATAGACAAACTGAGTAAAGATATATGATGTACCACCTAGTTTGCTTACATTAAATGATTTTGTACCATTATAATATGTTGGGTAAACATTTCCGCAGGAAATATTGTTGCTTACCGCCACTTTCTCTCCAACATAAGCGACAATTCCAGATGTATACAGGTTTACATTTTCATTTATAGGATTACTTTGTCCAACCGAGTACATAATGTCGCCAGTCGTGTAGCAATTATACAATTCAGAATTTTTTGCTTGGGCAACAACATTTGCAATATATACATCATAATTTTCAATTTTAGAGGTTTGTGTGACTGCTATATCGCCGTTCATAATTAGCACACCTTGGTTCCCTAGTATTGTACCACTAATCGTGCCTGCAAAACCACCAATATAAAGTTTTGGGGTGTTATCCTTTTCACCTACTATGTTCTTCTTTAAATTAATGCTTAGTGATGCAAAAGATGTAATCTTATCCGCACTGCCACCATCCATTTGACCAACGAAAGAACCAATGTAACAATTCCCTTGCACATTCGATATCTCTATTTCACCTTGTTTTTTCACGCCATCATTATCGTAAGTATATGAACCGAGTTGGATGACTTTCAAACTACATTTCTCTGCATAACCAATTATGCCACCAAAGGTACTATTGTCAAAGTCACATGCATTTGTCGTTGATTGAATCCCATCTGGTTCAATCGTCGTTGTATTTGTACAAATATCCACATCCGGTGTAAATGATAGTTCTTTAATAGAAACACAATTAGCCTGACCCACAACTCCGCCGATTATTGACTTTGTACATCCATTTATGGCAAGTGTTGGACTAAATTTTTCCGCACTAACCGAGAAACTACTACTTTGATTTTGACTTTTAAGTGAACCTATAAGTGAGCCCAATATCGCACTATTAAGTGTATCTTTAATAGAAATTGATAATTTACTTGTCTTTATATTTATTTTAATTGAGTTAAAGTTATCTAACTTTCCAGCAACCAATCCTATGAATGATTGTTTGTTATCACTTCCACTTATCTTTGAACCACTTATCGCCGCCCCTTCATCTAAAGTTACATCTATCACAGATGCAGATGTGGACAAATTACCCTCACCAAATAACAAACCAACAGATGCAATGGTTGGAGATGAAAAGTTTATGCTACAATTTTTTAGTTCAATCTTTTCAAATGAGCAAGTGCCTTTCGCCACTGCACAAACAATACCCGCTTTTAATGTTCCAGATGCTTTGGCATTAATTGTAATATTATTAAATGTTAGATTTGAAAAAGTTGTACTATTTGCAGTTCTAACAAAACCAGATGTTTGAGAAATACTTGTAGCTTGTGTTGTATTTTTAGACTTGTAGTCAAAGTACACCGAAAAGTCTTTGAAAATTGCACCATTTAGAGTTGTTTCAAACAATGGTCTTTGTGAAACTGTAAAGTTGAAGCCATATTCAATATTTGGATCTTCCCCACCACGAAGTATGCTTGCAAAACCAATTATCGGAGAAATGTATTTATTTACTGTTATAAGTCTTATCTTGCTAGTGTCATCATATATATTTTCACCATTATCAATTGGATCCAAAATGTATGTCACTTTGCCAGTGTTCGAAGTACTGGTATATCTTAATTTTTCAAGATCTTTTTGCGTTTGAATCCTTATAGTTTTATCAAAATAACCAAATATCATATGTGGATACAACTCATCATCATCGCGTTGCCAGAAATTTGTATCCCAGCCTTTTGCAAAGAATATATTGTCATAATCTTCGCCAAAATCATAACCTTGTTTGTATAATTCTTTTACATTATCTTGAGATTTTGAAACTCTCGACCACTCTACCGCCTCACCAGAAGCACGAATCCCTTCGTTTGTTTTAAGGTAATATACTGAAGACATCGTCATATCCACCGTTTCGCTAGATGAAATATAACAAAATGTACTCGATGTTCCATTTGAATCTTTGGACCACATATTAACCGCATTAACTTTTTCCAAAACAGTTATTTTACCACTCGTGGTGTTGAAGTCCTTTCCAATAATTCCAGAAGATATTTCTTTTGCATAAACATCACCAGAAGCATACACTTCGCTCAATCTGGCTTGAGTAACTTCTTCGCTATTATCGCCTGAAACATCGGAAATAGCAGCAACAATACCAACGATACCTCCTGCGATCTTGGCATTAGATGCTCTCACATTGATTTTTGAGTAAGATTTTTCAATCTTCCCACCACATTGCAAACCAACAAGTCCACCGATTGCAATTGGACTATAGTTTTCCTTGTAGAACAATTGCAAGTTGCCCCGTTCATAAGCCGTTTCTGTACCATTACTTTCACCACTCTCACCAGTTATATTTTGACTTGTGTAGTAATAACTTAAACTGTTCAGTTCAATTAGTTGTTGCAAAGTGAGACTAAGACCATCTTCTTCATAGAATATGTTAACATCATCGTGCTCTGAGCGTACTTGTCTTAGATAACCTTTATTTAATCCAGCAATACCACCTGCAAAGCCGTTGTAAGAATATAGCCCTTGTTTTTCATAATCACTAACAGTTTTGGTATATGGCATATATTGAACATCTTGCAATGTTGTAAGATTCCCTGTATAGCCTGCAATACCACCAACTGTGCCACCTTCAATGACACTTGTTCCAATATTCTTAACAAGTACCATAGTTGCATCTGTTATTGATATTTTATCTTGGAATGTCTCTGTATTTTTTGTTGCCTCAGTGTAGTAGTCCAAAATACCAACCACGCCACCTGCGTACGATAGATTTTCTGTGTCAGACCATCTGTTATACTCATTATAGTCTGAGTACGAAGTACCTTGAACGTTCGCTGGATAGTAAGCTGCTGTGACATTTATGTCTTGGACTTTTGAGTTTATGATATAAGACTCGCCCTTTACAAGTCCCGCAATACCTCCAACTGCGTTTTTACCTCTGACAGTAACAGTATCTGCCTTTTGTAATGCACTGACATTAACATTAACTATTTTTGAATCTTCTACTTTCCCAGCAAGAGTCCCAACATTTGGAATATTTTTGGCTTCTATACCGAATATTTCTTTTTCATTATTTTGATCGCCCAAAACAATATTTACATTCTCAACAATTGCCCCGCCTGTTATTTCGCTGAACATACCATAACTTAATAGGTTTTTATCTTCACCTGAGTTTGTGATAGAAAGATTTGTAATTTCAAAGCCATTACCATCAAATTTCCCACTTGCATCGCTCGTGAAATTACCACTAAGAGTTTTGGTGGAAGAGTTTAGGGTATATGTTTCAGTTTCTGATGCAAGGTCGTGAAGGTCAATGTTATCTATTAATCTATAGTTACCAAAAATTGTGTTACTTTCAATGTTTACATAATTGTCGACACTCTTATTTGCTGTGCCAGAAAATGCTTCATTAAGGGTGGTTGCATCTTTGATTAAAATTGGATTAGACTTTGAGCCATATCTAAAATCATTTACATATGATGTTTTGGGCTTTTCAAGATTTGCCGATTTTTCACTCATATATCTTATTGATGTAGCGATATCATTTGCACTAACTAGTTCCGGACCTATACCAGTCATTACCCAAATACCATCATCATTATCATTTTTGGAAAAATTGAATCCGTAGAAATATGCTTCCATTATTACTGAAGATATACTCGTTGCATTTTCGCCATATGCATCTTGAATAATTATATCATCACTGTCTATCGCTTCTTGATCGTAATAATAACAGTTTTCAATTGTATCACTTGCACACATATAGTTGCCAAGTTCGTCAACCCCTGAGAAGTTTCTTTGTGTTGTTGTTGCATTAATTATTCTTGAAAGTGATAAACTATTCGATATTTTTGCACCTTCCAAATTCTTGTAAACAAAACCAGAACTCGTTCTACCAGGATTGTTTTGTGTGTTTGTTAAATTAATATTTGAATAGCAATCACTTATAGAACTACTATTTTCGTACACAAAACCAGAAGCAATTCCAGATGTTTCAATTCCATATCTTGTGGCATGAATATCCGAAGTAGATGCTTTGATACCTTTTGTGTAACTCATACTTATTGTGCCAGAGTTTTTAACAACAAAACCAGAAGTTATTGTTGTGTAGTCTATGTCCGAGCTGTTAATTATTCTTACATTGGACACAAAACTGCTTGTTATATGTCCCGTGTTTTCATATACAAAGCCTGCTATATCTCCAAACGAATTTATATTAAATTGTGGCAAAAATTCGCCCGAATAAGATTTTTCCGTCACTGTGCCATTTGAATTAGCTTTATATGTTGTGTAGGTTGTGGAATTTACACCAACACGGCTGTTGGTGATTGTTCCATTGTTGTTTAGAACAAAACCCGCCGTCTTTGCTTCAATGCCAGCTGCATAATCGGTTGAAAGGAGTATGCCACTTGTTTGTTGTTTTGTATCCACTCCAATGCCGTTAAAGAGATTAACAACTTCGCTATTTGTTATTATACCATTATTGTTTATTGCCATTGGAGCGTAATTCACTTGTGTCACTACACTGCTGTCAATATTCAATAGTCCTAAGTTATATATATTTACTCTTACATTTTTGACCACTGTATCCGCATCAATGTTTTCAAAAAGTGCAAAATTTGTTACATCGCTTGCAAAACTGCAAAGAGAAATTGTAAAGCCGTTACCATCCAAACTTGCGACACTTTGAGTTGATGTGATTGGGGTATAATCATACAGTCTTATGTCTTTCATTAGCATATAGTGTTCAGTATCCGCTTGATTGAATGCATCCAAAAATTCTTGTGCAGTATATATTTGAACCGGTTCGTCGTCATTAAGTTCTGCTTTTATTTGTATTGTAAAATCAAATCTATAAACATAGGTTGTGCCGTCTGGGAATGTCGCTCTCATCTCAAAACGCATTTTTTGTGTACCTAAACTGTTACCAATAAATAATAGTTCGTCAGTTTCAGTACTTTCGCTAAACTCAACAAGATAATCTGCTCTATATGTTTTAGTTTCTTTATTGTAAATTGATGATACACTACCATCATCGTTTACATAATACAAATTAGTTCTCAGTACTTCTAGTTTTGAATTCAAATTGCTATTGATAAAATAATTATTTCCACTATATGTATAATTTTCTAAGAAATTTTTGTAGTATTTTTCTCCACTTTCTGTGTAATTGGCACCGATGTTAAAGTCAATAGTATGATTGAAATATATATCACCAAATATATTACTGCCACTGTTTCCGTTTTTTACTTCTGTTTCCGCAAAATTAAGTTCAAATGGAATGACATATACATTAAGTTGTGATATTGTTAATTCTTCTTTACCATTTATTGTTCTCTTGGTTGTAACTTGGAAAACAAAATCATTTAGTGAGTTTTCGTCAAGGTTAATTGTGAATGTTGCTTGATAGTATTTACTATCTATTGAAACATAGTCATTGTTGAATGATACTATTCCAATGCCGTCACTTGTTTCTTGATTATCAACTTTTCTAACAAGTTTATAACTACTTATTGTTTGGCTTTTTTCAATAATCATTTTAACAGTAAGTTGTTCGCCCATAAGTGCATAATATTTGCCATCTACTTCTGTTTTACCTTCAATTGAAAGTCCCGCTTTTACTGGTGGGGAAATCAATAACGAATGGATGTATGAATAGACAACTTCGCCATTTTTGTCATAGGCATTTATGTATATATTGAATATAGTATCAACTTTTATTGCAGATGTTGCAAGTGCACGAATATAAAATCTTGCAATTTCAGCATTACTATTTGAGTTGTTAAATATTTTTATACCATTTTCGATAAATTCAAAATTGGTTAGGTTGTCAACATAAAATGCTGAAGAGCTTTCGCCAGTTTGACTACCCTTTCGCATAGAGATAAGCGATAATTTTTCGCCATTTATCACGCTACTAGTTACTGTGAGATATGAGTAACTAGCATATGCTGGATATACCATTATATCCAGTAAGCTTGGATTTTGATTGGTTAATGTGTTTGTTGGATAATAGTTATATGTCTCGCCCTGACTTACATTTTCCTTGAATGAGTAGTTGTTAACATCAAGTCTTATTATTTCTTGTGTCAAAATGTTTAGTTTTACATCAACATAAACATTGGATGAATTGCTAGTTGCATAAAAACGCAACATATAGTATGAACCACCAACTTCATCTAATTTGTTTTTATTAAGTTCTATACTCAAGTTATAAATATTATTATCATTAGAAAGAATATTGACATTGAACAAACTCTCTGTCACCACACTCCCTTGTGCAAAAGAATAACCATTGCTATCATAAACGAGTGTCCAATTTTCGTCATAGATGTCACACGCTATTGTTTCGTCTTCAATATCTGAATCAATTGTGAGTGTAACACTAAGTGCATCACTCGCAGAGATATTGGCACTACTCATTGACGATAAAATCGAATTTGCACCTTTAAGTGGATGTAGTGTTATACCCTTTTGCGTGCTTGATTTTAATATTTCTTGCCAATCAGCGTCAAGCCCATCCAAATATAGATACACGTTCAATAAAATATCATCATTGCCTGTCAATATCACAGAGTGAGCACCAATTTTGCTACCAACTATCGAACCGCAAGAATCACCATTTATATCAACAAACCTAACATTATAGTCTTCAAGCATCAGGTTATAATTGGTTTGGTTTAATGCGATTTCGTCTTTTATGTAGCTTGTGAACTTTTGTGTGGAGTTAAGTTTTAAGCCAACAATTGTGCCATTCACTAACTGAGTGTTATTGTAAATCATTGTGAAGTCATTTGTTGCATAGATAACTTTTATATTAATTACTTTTGATGCTATGCTCCTGTCATATTTTGAAGATATTGTTAGTGTACAATCGCCTTTGTTTATCACTTTTAGTGAAGAAGCCGTCAGTGAGATTATGTTTGAATCGCTGGATTTTATTTCGAGTCCGCTTGTGCTTGAAATATTAAATAAATCAAGAAGGCTTATAGTGTTATATTGTGACAAAAGTAACGTGTCCACACTTGACAAATTTTGAGTTGTTTTATTTAGCATCAAAATTGCTTTATCGCCAGATTGAGCAAAAGACAATGATGTCTTTTTAATTTGGATGTTGTCTAGTTCTTCTCCTGTTACTGCTATAACTCTTTTTACATTGTTTAGATAAGGGAACCCACGATTAAATGAATTTGCACTATCTTTGTTCCAAACTTCGTTGTAACCAAAGTTTATACTGTCAAAATATGCATCAGTGTCTTGCGTTTCTCCCCTTAATATTGAACCATTACGCTTTGTCATTATGTAGCTAAATTTGTATATTTTTTCGTCGTTTTCGTCGGTTGTTTCATATGTTACATAACTATCTTTTATAACCTTTGTAATATCAATATCAGCATTGTCTTCGCACATATTTTTAGTTTGTCCAAGGTCGGCAAAACATTCAGTGATTCTTGCACTGCTACTGGATATTTTCCCAACGAGTCCATAATTTGCACCGATATTATTGTTTGAAAAGTTATATGCATAAGATTTTGTGAGTTTTGAATTGTCTGACATTTCACCAACAAGTGCCGCAGTTGTTTGTCCCTCAAGTTTCATTTCTTCATTATTGTCTAATGAGTAGAACAAAACTTCGCAACTTTCAATTATGCCAAGGTTTTGCCCAGCGATTGCACCAACTATTGATGTCACACCACCTTTGACCGAACCTGAGAATGTACCATTTTTGATAGTCCCATAGTTTTTGCCAACAAAACCACCAACATAAGCCCCATCTGATGATATAAAAGAGTTTGCGCCACTCGCATCTACATCAATAACTACATTGTTTATTGTGCCATAGTTTGCGTTAGCAATTGTACCGCCACCGTTATCTATTTTGCAATTGATATATAGGTCTTCCACGATAGCATCAGCTTCTATACTTTCAAATAAGGTGTTTGTTAAACTAATTGTCGCTACTATATTACTTGTTGACGACTTTCCATAAAGTCCGCCATAAAATTGTTCAAATAATGTTTTTGTGATTGTTAAATTATCAACAACAATCGTGTAATGTAGTTTATTGTCTTTTATATCACTTTCTCTGGATACACGAATTGATGTTTCTTTGCTTTTCCCGTCACTTACAACAATTCTAATCTCTTTATATGGATAATTTTCGCGATAGTAAACATTCCCATTTTCATCCCTCAAGATTGCATCTCTTGGAATAATCTTTATAGTACCAGTGCCACCATATTCGCCACTAACATTGACAATGCCGTCACTTGAAATTGATATGATATCGCTTGATGTACTGCTGTCTGGATAGAACATGTATGAAACATCACTGCAAAGTGCATTTTCTGGAATTGCTTTTGTAACAATTTTGAAATTATAGTCGTTATAGTTTGATGAAAGTGACTGAGTTTTAAGATATATCGTCTGCTTGTCATCTATCGTATTTACATTTGTAACTTCAATTTGCTGTACTTGTACTGCTGTTTTGATTACAAAAGTTATTTGCTTCACAAAAGTTGTAAGTCCGTTAATATCTTCCGCCAAAACATATAATTTATATGTTTGTTGATCTTTTAGTTTTGCTTCAACGTTATAAGTATTGTCATTTAATTGTGAGATAATTAATGCCGTTTCGTCAGTTGTAAGAGAATTTATATATAATGGTTCTTCCTGAGTTATTGAGAACATTGAACTAAGTTCTCTTGCAAATAATACTTTGTTATAGGTCGCATTAGAGTTAATGCTTACAGTGAAAGATGATTTTGTGAGAGATGAGTTCACTTCTCCAACATCGTTATAAGCGTAAAGTTCAATAGTTTGATTGCTTACATTAAGATATTCAACTGGGTCGTAGACTTCAACCAAAACAAATTGATCTACTTGGCTTTCAACTAATTGAAAATCGCTATCAAGTTTTGAACCAACAAAAGTAAATTTTATCCAAACCTTTCCAACTACACCTTTTGAGCTAATGTATTTGTTCGATTTTAATATTTCTGCATTAATTATGTCAGATGTTTCACTCATTGATGTGGTGTCTATGCTGGTGAGATCGTTAAATTTTGCATATGGCGAGTCTGTGTTATAGACATCATAAGTGTCTAAGTCAATATCAACAAATGAGTATTTAATATCGTTCACTTGAGTGTTGGTCGTGTATTTAAGTGATATCATTTTGTTGTTTTTGATTGCAACATAACTTAACGAATCGTTTACTCTTGCCATTTTTCCAATAGAAGAAGACACAAAATTGAATAAATCTATATCAACATTTACTGTGGTCAATTGTTCAATAACATTAACATTGGCTTTAATTTCTTGACCCGATTCAAATTTTAGAGTAACTATGCCACTGCCAACTGCTTTTGATTTTGCTTTAATTGTAAGACTATAAAAACTAATTGCATCTGTGCTTATATCGTCAAGTTTTTCTGGTCGGCTGGAAAGTTCGTAAACATCACCATTACTTCCAATTGTTAAATTGCTCAAATTGATAGATGCTGGTGATATACCAAAAACGATTGTTGATTGTGTGTAATCTTCCTGATTGCCATCTTCATCCAAAGTTGTTCTTATGGAATTTTCAAGATAGTATGTTTGTTCACTTGTCAAAGTGTCAGCTGTTTTACCGAAACCAAATTGTTTTATACCTTCTTTAATATCCAGTGTTAAAGTCTTTTCAATTGGTGTTGATGAGATATCACTTTGACTTGTTAATTTAAGGGATATGGCTTTATTTTGTGCAAAATTATTTTCATTTGCCACAAAATAGAAGCTTTTCCCACTTTCAAAAGTAAATGTTATTTCACCATTACCATAATTACCGGCTTGGATACTTCCCTTTTCATCTTTAATGATGATGTAGTCCGCATCGGTTTGTGCTATGTGCATAATCAAAGTTGAATTTTGAGCATTTGTTGGCAATGTTTCAAATCTTAATTTTACACCAAGCGAATTGTTGTAACTTGTGTAAACATTAAGACTTGTTGTTGTCATCAATGTATCGTTCATATAGCACGCGATATCCGTTACTTCGTCATAAGCAGTGATATCAATGACACCAATATTTGTACCATCGTCATCAACTTTTTTTGCTGTGCTTGCACTTATTTCTGGATAATCAATATAAGATAATGTAAACCATACTTGGTCTTTTTTGACACCAGTCGACTTTGACGAACTAAAACCAAAAATAAAGGTATATTCATATCCACGAGTTGTTTTTTCAACTTTACGTTCTTTAACCACCAATCCCAAATCGCCATAAGCAAAAACTTCTTTTACATTAAGTTTGCTATCTGCCACCGAAGAAGGAACAACAACAACTAGCGTTAGTGAGTTTTTGCTCGCATTTGGATTGTTTCGTGGAATATTGTAGGATAGTTTTGCATCTACACCATTTTCTTCTTCTATTGTTATTTTTGAGATATCGAGAGTTTTTACAACATCAAAATGAATAGTTGTTTTTATGGTGTTATCTGAAACAGAAATAACCTCAACGTCTATTCTTTGTGGAATTTCGTCAAGGTTTGGTTCAATTTTAAGAGTGTTGCCAACAATCGACACGCCAACCATATCATTTGTTAGTTTGTATGTAAGTTCAGTTTGACTAGTGCCTTCTGGTAAAAGGTTTACGAGATTATTGGATAAAGTATAGCTACCGCCTTTTTCAGAATCATAGCCCAAAGCATAAGATTCTTGTTTCGGAATAATGGAAGAAATTGGTGACCTTGCAGTCACTTTGAAAGTTTGAGAATTTTTTGCACCCTTCACCTTTACTTCAACATTTGAACATTGGCGAAGTGCAATTATTTTTATTTTTGTCAAGCCATTGCCTTCATTAGTTTTTGTGACAACGATATCCAAACTATCGTAGGAAATAGTAACATCTAAAGTTTTTGCATTGCTAACTAGGGCATAGACATAGTCCGTGTTGTCATCTTCACCTAAAATTATTTCGACATTTGTTTTGCTTAAAGTTAGTTGCATATTGTCGTCATTTTTGCAACCAAACAAAGAAGCACCACAAAGCATTACAAGTGCAATACTAAATAGCACAAATAATTTTTTAAGTCTCCCAAATTTTTCCATATCTCATTCCTCCATAATATTTTTGTCAAATTGAGTAAAAATATTATTAAATATAATATATAAAATATATTATCGTTGCTATTATATAACCAAAATAAATATGTGTCAACTAATTTTATTACAATTTTCAACAATTCTTTATCATAAAATTATTTTTTTTGAATTTAATTTAATGCAAAATAAAATAATTAAAAATATTTTTTGAAAATAATTCATATTTTAATACATTAAAATATGTCATATTTATTTTTTATTTTTAATTATTTTTTAATTATTTTTTAATTATTTTTGAGATATTTTTTTGAGTATTTTTTATTATTTTTTATTATTTTTTAATTTCAAGTATTTTTGTTTTGTTGATTCTCCACCACGAATATGTTTATTTGAAAAATTATTTTCAAGAATTATTTTTACTTTTTCAAACAATTGTTTATTACATTTTTTAAGTTTTTTTTGTATATCATTATGTACTGTACTTTTGGAATATCCAAACGCTTTTGCTGTTTGTCTAATGGTTGCATTATTATCTATTATATATGATGCAAAAAATATTACTCTTTCAAACTTTTTCACGCTTATTCTCCTAGTGTAATGTATGAATTACACTCCTAAGATATAACAAAATTTTATATTTTTTGACAAAATGCGATTAAAAAATCTAGGCGAGTAAATGACCTAGATTTTGCTATAAAGGTTAAAAAATCACTGGCCAGTTTTGCCAGTGATAAGTAAATATTTCATTATCTTTTTAATGAGTTAACAAGTTCAACAATTGAATTAACCGTCGTGATTTTCGTTGCCTCGTCATCCGGAATTTGGACGTTACACTTTTCTTCAAGTTCCATCATCAACTCAACTGCATCCAATGAATCTGCACCAAGATCCTCTACAAGTTTTGCATCTGGTGTTACTTTATTTTCGTCAACTGAAAGTGTTTCCACAATTATCTTTTTTATATCTTCAAATGTCATAATATCCTCCAATGTTTATATGATAACAAAACATTGAAAAAAAGTAAAGTGTTTTTATAACATTTTTCATCACTCACATACTAAAAGTGCTTCTAAAAAGTTTATGTATGTGGGACATTTCGTGTATTTATTGTCTTGTCCCACTGTTGTTACTTGTTTTCTAGGGTTAGATAGTTTGTAGGGTCTACTTTTTTGCCGTCTTTGAAAAGTTCAAAATGAAGGTGGTTGCCTGTTTTTTGCTCATTTGCACCAGTCGTTGACACACTGCCAATTTTTTCACCTTTTGCAACTCTGTCAGAAATATTCACACACACATCTTCACTTAGCGAGTAGTATTTACTAACAAAACCACCATCGTGAGAAATTGTGAGTATTGTGCCATCTTCATATGTTGTTTCAATTTTTGAAACAACACCATCTAACACCGCATAGACATTTAGGTCTTCTGTGTTTTGCGATACGAGGTCAACACCGCCATGACTTTCCCACACATTCAGTGTTTCATTGTACATAAGTTCACTATCGCTGTACCACTTTAGCACTGTTGGCGAAGATAGTGGCAACCCAAACACGATTGGTTTTGTCTCGGTTTGGATGTCTTGATTAGTTTTTGTTTGATTTGACGTTAGTGTAACGCTTAAAGTTATTCCCAAAATTAATGCCAAAGCTAACATATAATATCCATACTTTTTTAGTACCGCCATTACTCTACCCTTTTTGTTATTTTCCATTTTTACCTCCACAAAAGTTATTGACACAAAATTGCAAGTTATACATATAAATTTGTCTTTTTGTTTAGTTGTTATTTTTTTGCCAAAAATTTAGTAACTTCCTAAAAGCAAAGGAAACCCAACATATATTTTGTTGTTGTAAAGATGTGCTTGTATATTAATTTTTTTATTATTAAGATTGATAGCATAATCACAATAATTTGTGTAACCAATAAATTCAAAGTCATTACAAGTAACAAAAGTTATGTTAAGATTTCGTTTCAAACTTTCAAATAAGTTTTGCTCACCGTCAAAAACAAAAGTTACACCGCTTATATCTTTGCAAGAATTTTTAATCGTTTTGTATTCATCATACGAACAGGTAATGATTGCACCTTGTCCATTTTCTACAATTGAATAATCATTCAATTGTAAAAAATTTCTATTTGATAAGAAAACTTGAACAGATAAATTGTTTTGCTTTGAAAAGTCAAATTCAGATTTTAGTAGTGATATACTAAACAAAAAGCAACACAGTAAACAAAACACAATAAATTTTTTCATATAAAATTTATTGACTGCATTTTAAATTTTATACAAAAAACAAGACAAAATATTATACTTCCGTCTTGCTTTTATACTTCAATACTTAAAAATTGTTTACAAAACCCATTCCACTCATTAGATTGACTATAAAATTATTTTGTGTAACAAACGGAAAAATGTTGATTGACGTGAAAATATCTTTTATTGTTAATTGCTCGGTTAAGAAAAATTTATCATAACTTTTTATGACATCAAGCATTTTATTTTGCTCTTGAATGTGATTATTACACTGAAAATAAAATTCTTCTTTTAGATTATTTATTCTTATCAAAATATCTTTTTTTGCAAAAATTTCATTAAAAAACGACAAATTATTGATATTTTTTTGAAAAATTGTGTATTTTTTTATGTTTTTTACAATTTTGGGAACATTTGGAACATCAAGTCTTTTGATACTTTTTTGCTTGAAAAAGTTTTGATACATTGTTAGCAAAGTTTTACTTGCAAGCAAATAGCCTTCTCCGCCATAAATATTTTGATTCTGTTTTTGTATAACTTTTTGCATAATGCAATAGAGATTAAAAACCGAACTTATATCAAAATTTAACTTACTCACATAGTATGCCATATCAATAATTATATCCATAAGTTTTAGTTTCGCATCACTATCCATTGTCATAATGTATTTTAGTTCACATTTTAGTTTTTTTAAGACGGACGATATGTCATCATAGTTATTGCGTTTGCCAAGCAAAATATTCTCTATGTCACCTATTGCCAAAAGCTCTTCATATGACATAAGGAAAAATATTCCTTGTTTAACATATTTTTTGGGTGCCGATTTTATTACCGCTTCGCTTATATATATTTTTGTTGGATAATCACACACAAAACTTCTTGTGCTATCGTATGGGTTTATGCAAAGATTTGAAAAATAACCAATTCCGCTTGGGATACTTGGGCAAACAAAATATGGCAAGCAAAATATGTTGGCAAAATATTTCGTTACCATAGTTGCCCTGACCCCACCAAAAACGATAAATAAGTCAAAATTTTTGTCCGACATTAAATTGACAAGTGACCTTAGTTCACTTTCAGAAAAGTTATTTTTTGCAATAAAATGCGAAAAACTACATTTCGCTGTTGATACGGCATTCATTATTTCCGTTAAATGAGAATTGATAAGGCTTTTTGTTGTGATAAGCAGTATTTTTTTGCCAGTAAAATACACAGATAAGTCTTGCGACATTTGGTTAAAAGCATTTTTTTTGTACACTATTCTATCATAAAATTCGTTTTCCATTTTTCACCTCACACTAACTAAAGTTTACCACGACGTATTTATTGTGTAATTAAGAAATTTGACTTTTTATTGTTTTTTTTAGCAAAAATACACAACATATATGTATGAAAAAGAGTTTTTTTATTTTATTGACACTAATTTTTATATCATTCACTATTTTGGGGGCAAGTGCCAGCGAATTTTACGATACCACAAATATTGAGCATTTGTTCACGCATTGTCTTGTTGCATATCCCGAGATAGCCTTCAACAAAAACAATCCAATGCGGAATAATTATAACATTGATTGCATTACATCTTATGAGTTTTCGCAAATATTAGAAAGTCTATACAAAAATAATTACATTCTTGTTGACATTAATAAAACATTCAAGATAACAAAGAATGGTGCAGAGAAAACTAAATTAAGAGTGCCAAAAGGCAAAAAGGCGTTAATACTATCTTTTGATGATGTAAACTATGACCATAAAAAAATGGGGCTTGGAATGGTAGATAAAATCGTTTTGGATAATTTGGGTAACATTGCAACACAAACTAATATCAATGGTAAAATAGATATTTCATATGATAAGGAATTCGTGAATATCTTGGACAATTTTGTGACACAACATCCCGATTTTTCTCTATGTGGAGCAAAGGGAACAATAAACCTGACTGGTTATGACGGAATCTTTGGTTACAGAACACAAGCCAAAAACACAAAAACAAGACAAAGCGAAATAATAAAAGCGAAAAAAATTGCCAAAAAGTTAAAGCAAAATGGTTGGAATTTTGCATCGCACAGCTATGGACATTATCATATGAATAAAATTAGCGACGAAGAATTTGAACAAGAATTAAAGGCATGGAGAGAGGAGGTTGAGTCAATTGTTGGCAAAACAAAAGTTTATGTTTATCCTTACGGAGAGTGGAGCGTTTATGAAAATGATAAACTTTGCGAAAAACATCAACTACTCAAAAAATATGGTTTTGAGATTTTTTGTGGAGTTGGGATGCAAACTTTTTATTCTTATCTCCCAACAAAAAGTAATGAAAAAGTACTTTTTATGGATAGAAAGTGTGTTGATGGCTCAACACTAAAAAAATGCGACAAAAACCTTTTGCCATTTTTTAACCCCAAAAGTGTATATGATTATATATCCAGACCTGCTTCATTTATATATTCAATACAAACCATTAAATAGTACAAGGTATCACTTTTAAGCGGTACATTTTCTATCACAATTTCTTCACAAAGACCGATGGTTTGGTTTGCCGTTTTCTCGCCATTATACACATAATAATCGCCGCTTTGCGCCCATAAGTCGTAACCAGCAATTTGCACATTTTTTCCTAAAAATGTGATTTTTGTACGCAAAATTAAGTTATTTTGCGCAATATTTGGCAATTTTATCTGTATTTTTTGTTTTGTAGTTGCCCCTAAGATTGTTGAGCCGTCAACCAAAAATGCTTCACTTTCCATGCCAAGTTCATTTAATTTGAATGTGTAGCTATCGCCAAGTTCAAGGTATGAATTTATATTACCATTTATCACAAATCCGCCAATAAAATTATATATAATACTTAGCACCAAAATTAAACTCAGCACAACAATTGCGAATACAAAGTTTTTAGTCTTTTTGTCTATTTTTTTCATATATAATATATTGACACAATTTGATTTGCTATACAAAAAAACTACAATGTTTAGTTTTTAGTTTTGTTTTTCGAATTTTGTCTCTTGCACTTTGATTTATAGTTTTTGATTTGTTCCTCCTTAAAAAGTGCACTTTCCGCTTCAAGTTCCCACTTTTTTTGAAGCCATTTGAATTTTTTGTTGCCATGAACATAGTCATAAATAACAATCGTTATACCTTGCATAATATACATATAGTAGGTCATAAAACGCCAAATTAGTAGCCCCCAAAACACTGTTCCGTCCGGGAATATCGAGCCAAAAACCACTGTGAATGAAATTTCATTCATTCCTGTCCCACCCGGTAATGGAATTATACTTGATGCAAGTTCAATGATAACAGAATAGATAACCATATCAAACCAAACATTGTATTTTGTGCCACCCAAGAGTAGATATATTAGATACGGCATTGTGTAATTCAAAATAAAAATTAGCACTGAAATCAAGATAGCATATATAAACACAAATTTGTTTTTGGCGTAAGTTTGCATTGTACTTTGATAATTCCCAACAACATTGTTTACTCTTTCGTATTGTTTATCATAGTTTTTGATTATTTTTATCTTTTTTAGAAATTTCAGAACTTTGACGACAAGTCTATTCCCAAGCTTTTTGTTCATAGACAAAAGTAGGCATAGTGACGTTATTAAAAAGTTTGCCCCAAAACCAACGAGTCCAACCACAAGGACGACACTTACATCCATTATTCCTTCGAAAATTATAATTAAAACAGCAAATATTCCAACAATCATCCATGCTATTTGCGAGACAACATAGCGTGCCATTGGAACAGAAATTGCCGTAGAAGCATCAAGCCCCCTGTGATTCATATAGAAAATTTGCGACGGTTCACCACCGGATGACATTGGCGTAATGTTGTCATAGTATTTGCCTATGGCACACATTTTGTAACATAGATATGGTCTTGACCGACTACCAGATTGTTTTAGAAATATATTTGTCCTATGGGTATCGATGAGCATTACTAATGCAAAGGATGCAATTATAACCGGAATAAAATAACCACGGAAGTTTTGGATAGCACTCATTGGTGTTATTGTCTCTTTTGTTATTTGATAAGACAAAATAATAATCACCACAACAATATTAAAAGCAAAAAAAATTGCATTCCATATTTTTTTCTTTTTTGTTTTTTGTTTGCTCACTGATTGTTCTGCATAATCAAGCTGTTCTTGTTGTTTCTTCTCATTGTCATTATTTATTTGATTGTATACTGGAATTGTTTGGGACATATCAAGTGAAAGTTGTGTGATTTTTCGTTTTCTATACAAAAAATTTGGGGTCAAATGCCCAATTTTATATTTTTTGTTTTTGTCTTTTAGCACAAACTTTTTCATCATATATATTCTAACAAACATTTTGCAAATTGTAAAGATTATTAGCAAAAAATATATGCCAAAACCTTAAAGATTTTGGCATATATTTTATAAGCAATTACAAATTGTCTAGCACTGATTTATGTTTTTCAATTTTAACACTTGATTTAAGTTGGTTTATATTCATATTTTCAAATATTGAATATGAATCATTTGACAATGTTTCAAATACTTTATCAAATACTGTTTTGTTGTTTAGTGCGCTTAGTTTTGCATTGCACAATTTCTCTATATCACTATCAGCAAGATTGAACGTTCCAATATTATTCACATTAAACAAGTTAGTCACTCTACCACCATAGAAAATTACGTGAACACCATATTCGCTAACAACAAGGTCTGAGATTGCACCAAATGTGCCATCGTCGTTTAGTTCTCTTGATGCGTTTGTGAAACTTTCAACCATTTGACTTGTTGATGTGCCAATCACATACATATATTCGGCATTTTGAACCCCTGTGTCCTCGCCGTATTTGTATAAATAATTGTTAAATATTTTTGCTTTCTGTTCGTCAGAAGTTGCATTATTTAGTTCAACTTTCAAGGCTTTTAACACATCATTTGCACTCATCTTTATTGTTTCGTCAACTTCGCCATCACTGTTTCTTACTTTTGCCATAATTGCATTCACAAGTTTTGCCTTTTCTTCTTCCTTTTTTA
>CAYQLL010000004.1:0-17930 GCA_964418405.1 uncultured Christensenella sp.
CGGTTTCAGGTTCTTTTTCACTCCCCTCCCGGGGTTCTTTTCACCGTTCCCTCACAGTACTATTCGCTATCGGTCACTAGGTCGTATTTAGGCTTATGAGATGGTCCTCACATATTCATACCGGGTTACACGTGCCCTGTATTACTCTGGATACACATATGCTTTGTTTGATTTCGGTTACGGGACTGTTACCCTGTTTCGTTCAACTTTCCAGAAGTCTTCACCTACCAAACTCGGTCAATTAACTGTGTCCTAACCCCAAAGATATTACTACCTTTGGTTTGGCCTCTTGCAATTTCGCTCGCCACTACTTTCGCAATCGTTTGTTTACTTTCTTTTCCTCCAGGTACTTAGATGTTTCAGTTCCCTGGGTTCCCCTCATACCACTATGAATTCGTAAGTATGATACTATCAGATTAGTGATAGTGTGTTGCCACATTCGGAAATCTACGGTTCACAGTTTATTTGCAACTCCCCGTAGCTTATCGCAGCTTGTCACGTCCTTCTTCGGCGCCTAGTGCCAAGGCATCCACCATATGCTCTTTGTAGCTTAATCTATTTCTAGGTATATACGATTGATTCTTAGCATTTTTGCTTTCTTAATCTAACTTTGTTAAATCTCTCTTAAAAATTGTATTTGTAATTATGCATATTACACATTTATATTACATCCAATATTTACTGATATTTGATTATTTCTAAATTATGCAGTTGTCAAGGTACTAATCAAAAGACTACTCGTCTTTTTTGTTGCTTCCTTTTGGGTTGCAACACGGCAATAATAACACAGTACAAAAACAGTGTCAACAACTTTTTACAAAAATTTTTAACTTTTTTGGGCATTTTTGGTACTTTTTTTGATTTTTTGCAAACACACGGTGTGATGTATGCTATTTTGTGGCGTTTTTTGTGGTTTTGATTTTGTTTCGTTTATAATTTTTTTTATAAATCGCTGTCGATTTTTCGGTGTTTTTGAAAAATTTTTGAATTTTTTGAAAAAAGTTGTTGACAAATTTTTATGTATTTCTCACGCGTGCGTGCGTGTGTGCGCGTGTGCGTATTATCGCGTGTGCGTATTATATAGATAAAAATCGAGCCTTGAAAAGACTCGATATAGTTTTTGATTCAATGTTGTGTAAAATTGTTTAGGCAAAAACTGGACTGTTTTCTTCCAAATAATCTGCAAGGTCGTGAAAAGTTTGAAAACTAGAAAGTTCATTATCTGGGATATTGATTTGAAAGGTGTCTTCAAGCGTGCATAACAGAGAGACCATTCCAAAAGAGTCAAGTCCAATATCGCCCACCAAACTTGTATCATCTTTGATGCTATCCGCAGATATTCCAACATACTCACTTATAATATTTTTTAATTCATTCATTTTATTTTCTCCTTTTCCTTTTGTTAAATTTTAATTCCGCCATCTATTTTATGACGTTTTAGTGCTGGTTTTCTTAGTATCTTTTTGCTTGCATTTTTTTCGTATTCTTCACTAGACAAATCAATATAGGCAATATGTTTATATGTTGCAAGTGTTTGATTGACTTTTCGTATATCTTGCATAAGTTGTTCATGTGTTATGTTTTGAGTTGGGTCTATGTAGATTCCCGCACAAATAAGTCTTTCGCTTTTACCTTGCACAAGGCAATCGGCTTCATACACAACAACATCTTTAACATAGTCCACATTATCCAAAATTGCTTGTTCGAGTTCTTCTGGATAAACATTTTTACCACTGGATAAGACAATCAAATTCTTTTTTCTACCTGCTAAAAATAGTTTTCCTTGTTTATTTTGATAAGCAAGGTCGCCAGTGTGGAAATATCCATCGCTATCATATACCTGTCTTGTTGCGTTTTCGTCTTTATAATAACCTAGTGACACACTGTCACCTTTTACGCAAAGTTCGCCAACACCATCACTATCTTTGTCACAAATTTTAACTTGTAGTTTTGGACAAGGTTTACCAATTGATTTAACATCTTTAACAGTTTCCGTATTCATTGACACCAGTGGACCGCACTCAGTTATTCCAAAGCCGTTTATGATAAATATCCCCAAGTCCCTTAGTCCTTGCACAACTTCTGGACTAAGCGGAGCACCACCACAAACAATTTGGTATAAGTTTCCGCCAAAAGGAACATATAGATCTCTAAATAATTTGTGTGTTACATCAATTCCAAGTGCAGACAATATTTTGCAAAGTTTGATGCCCTTTTTAAGTTTTTTGTCTTTGCCTTGTTTTTTTGCTTGCAACCAAATATTTTTATAAAACGCATTCGCAATCATTGGCACAACTGTGATTATATGCGGTTTGAATATTTTGATATTAAGCATCATATCTTTCATACTTCCGTTTATGTATGTTAGATGTGCAGAGGCAATCCTTGGCATAATATGCGTGTTTATTTCTGTTGCGTGGTGCATTGGAAGTATTGACATTGAAGTGTTTTTACTCTCATCTTTTGTTGCACGGATAATATCAAGGCAGTTTATCATATTTGCGGACAAATTTCTTTGAGTGAGCATTACAGGTTTATTCGCTCCAGTTGTTCCAGATGTGAACAATATTTCCGCAACTTTATCTCGGTCAATTTCTTTTGCCCTATATTTTCCCGCATTTTCTTGTTTTTGCCCAAGCAAAACAATCTCATCAAAACATTGGTAACCATCAACTTTTTTGTCAATTGTAATAATAGTTTTTACTTTTTTGCATATTTTTTGCACATTTGCTACTTTTTCAAGTATGCCAGCCGAACAAATAACCGCATCAGCATCACAATCAGTCAAAAGTTTTTGAAGTAAATCTTCTTTTGCATCTTTGTCGATTGGTGTGACAACACCAACCCCACCAGCAATTGTAACATCGCAAATTATATATCTATATGAATTTTCAGCCAAGATTGAAATATGCTTGTCTTCCAGCCCAAGCGCAAAAAGTCCATCACCCAAGTTTTCGATATCTTTTAGTATATCACTTGCGGTGTGATATACAATTTGTCTTTTGTCGTCAAGTTCCGCCAAAATATTTCGGTTTGGATATAACTTCGCGATTCTTTCAAAAACTTCTTTTGTGGTTTTATAGTCACCATCTTTTAGAAGTGTGTTTTTAAGCATTTGTCTTTCTGTGTAATATTTCATCTATTTATCCTCCAATAGTTTAACATCTTTAACATAGGTTTGTGGACTGGTTAGCATTTGCTTTATAATATACATTAAATTATTGTGATAGTTATCTATAAGTGCTTCGTTGTATAGTTTCTTTTGACATTCATAGGCAACAACCATTTCGTGAGTGTTAATGTCATACATCACCCCAAAATATAGTGGAAGGGCAAATTTGCCATTGCTATACATCTGTATTGACACACCTTGTGGTTTTACAAAAGGGATAAATGAGTATGCTAGTGCATAGTATGTTTTGATAGGACTGCTTTTCCATATCTTGTGAGTAAGGTTTTGATATATCATATCCGACATTCCAAGATGACGATAATACAACGTTTGATTCGCATTGAAAATATTAAAATTTTCTTCAATTGTCTTGTCTTGTTTTATTGTTATATAGCACCCAAGACTTTGTGCTTTTGTGCCAGCACAAGTTCGCTCTTGCATTGTTGCACGGCAGTTTGCGAGTTCAAGTTGAAGTTGGTTTTCCGTGTTATCGTTTAATTTTGATTGCGTAAGTGTGCAAGCGAAAAATAAAAAGTTTGCTGGGCTAACTTTGAATTTTTGGCAATAGTCAAACATTTGCTTGCCAAGTTCTCCGTCAATATTTTTCATAAATGCCACCGTTTGATTTTTCACAAAGAACATTTTCATAAGACGTTTGTTAAAATACTTTTTGCCATAATTTGTTTTATTGCCGTGACAACCTGCATAGTATGGTTCAGGTTTGTCTTTGTAATAATCGTAGAAAAATTGATAGTTTCTCTCTTTTATTTGTTCATTATTTTTTCGTTCAATGTCTTTTTTCAGCACTTCTTCAAACTTTGCGGGTTCTTTTGGCATTTCAGTACCATTTTTTAGTGCGTTGTATATACCAAAAACATCATTAAACAATATATTTATCCCATACATATCCAAAACTAGATGACAAACTTTCAAAAGTATCATCGCTTTTTTGTCATAAGTTTCAACAAAATATATTTCAATGACTTTACCCTTTTTGTATTTTATTGGATTTTTTGCAAGGTTTTCAATAAATTTTTCTTGCTCACCTTTTGTGCCAAATTTAAGATGTTTTATTTCGTCAAGTTTTGCATTTTCGTCAAAATATTGCATCCACTTTCTTTTGCGTTTAACAAACTTTATGTGCAAGCAATCATTTCTCTCAAAAGATTTTTGCATTGCTTGTTCTAATATATTCCAGTCAAGTTGACTATCACTTGTTGCCGATGCCAAAATATTTATTACACGTTTATCAAGTGAAAACAACAGTTGCATCCTAACAACTTCTTGCGATGGATTGAGTTCGTAATACGTTCTATTTTCTTTCATCTTTTCTCCTTTGTTTTTCGTTGGTTAGGATAACATAAAAATATTATAAATGAAAGAGAATATAATATTTTTTACTCTCAACCTTATACCAGCCAAAATAGAGTGAATTCTCAAACTCTCGCCCAGCGAGAATTATGACAAAATTTGTTAAAATTTGTTGCATATATTGCATACAGGATGTATAATGTAAACATGGAAGATATTAAAGAAATCGTTTCACAAAATATAAGTATGGTAAGGAAAAGTCGCAAGTTGACACAAATTGAACTTGCCGAAAAGTTAAGTTATTCCGACAAAGCAGTTTCACGTTGGGAAAATGGAGAATCGCTTCCTGATATCGAAACACTTTACAAACTTTCAAATATCCTAGACGTTCCCATTTCAACTTTTTTCGAAGAAAATCTTTGCATAGATGACGAAACAAAACAACGCGACAACTTACGTGACAAGATTATGGTGACCATTTTGTCGTGCGTTGTCGTTTGGATGGTTGCACTTATTAGTTTTGTTTATCTTAAATCATACTCACAAACAATCTTTTGGCAAGCATTTGTTTGGGCCGTGCCTGTAACTTGCATAGTTCTTAGCTATTTCAATAAACTTTGGGGCAATAAAAAATACCAAATATTCATTAAAAGTGCATTTGTATGCGGAATAATCACATCAATTTATTGCCAACTCATTCACTATAATATTTGGATTATATTTTTGCTTGTACCACTTGTTGAAGCCATTATAATTATCAATTATTATATAAAACCGATGAAAATTAAATTTATCGACAAGAAAACCAAAAAGAAATAAAACATCAACTTTTATGAGTTAAAATCTAGTTTATTTCTAAGGCATCTTAATCCCAAAATTTTTTGAGTGTAGAAAAAACACCCACACTAAGTGTGTGAGGTGTTTTTTGTTTGGTTATTCATTTTCTTCTATATCATCAGCCAAAACTTCTGCAATACATTCAACTCTCGTTCTACCGTCTTCTATAACTTTGTTATTTGCTCTGTGGCAATAGTACGTGTCTGTTGAGTTGTTTGCCGTTTTTGCATAAAAGTATACATATTCTCCTGCAATCTCTATTGCACCTTGCTGTATATTTTCCTTTTCAGCAACCGTTTGAACATTTTTGTCTTTGTAACTTATTCTATATATCCCGCTGCTTGTGGAGTAGTAAACATAGTCCCCATAAATGACTTCTATTGTTGCGTCTTCACTCACAAGTGCATTACTTTCCATATTCAGTCTTAGTTGAGAGTTATATTTGAAAACATAGTTATCTTTATTTATTGGTGTGAAACCTGAAACCTCGTCATCGCTTCCAGATGTCTCTCCTACGACTGTTAGTTTTTTCTCACCGCCCTCAAACGTCGATTGCATTGTGTTGGAATAGTAATATGCAACATTTGTTGTTGTGTCTAATTTTTTGTAGTAAAGTTGCCCAAATTCATAGGTAACAAGAGTTATTGTTTCTTTATCTGGTTTTACAATATTCTGCGTGTTTCCTGTTTTTAGGTCTAATCTGTTTAGTTTGTTTCCACTAAGTCCAGCAGTCTTGTCACTCTCGCTTATGTCTGAGGTGTAATAAACATAGTCAAGTGTGCTATAATTTTTTGGAAAAACTGCGTCAAGAACATTTTTAACCAAAACTTTTGCGGACGATAATTTAGTCTTTATTTCCAATTTGGATATCTCTTCATTATCAAATATCAAAAGATATGGGTTATCATCAGTAACCAAGAAAAATTTGCCTTGGGTTGTTTTTGTTGTCAAAATTTCTTTGAATTCTGTTCCATCCAATTTTATTCTAAATAAAGTTGTTAGATTGAACAAATCTTCGCCTTTTTTGTCCTTATGAGTGTTTGGCGAAGTAAAATACAAGTAATCGCCAACTATAAACATATTTGAATTATTGAACCCAGCAATTTTTGATTTTACTTTTTCAATGTTTTCAATAAAATCATCTTCATCTCTTGTTGTGAAACCATAATCGTTGGTTTTTACTCGATACAAAGAATTTTGTTTTGTTGTCTTGTCAGTGTTTGCGTTACCAGACAAACTGGAATAATCAACATAGGTGTTTGCATAATAGACATAATTGCCAACCATAACAACACTGCCACCATTGGACTCAACCGCCCCACTTGGCATATCTAGTTTTGACGAACAACCCGTCAAAACAAAACATAAACATAAAACAATCGCTAAAATATACTTAAAACTTTTTTTCATATAATAAACTTTCCTTAATTCAACTTGCTAATCTTATCATTTATAGGAGTTATTGTCAACCTAAACTTCCGTGTACTTTTCCACGAGTATAGAGAAGTCATTTGGTTCATCTTCAAACGATTTGGTCGAGTATTTGACTTTTGTTGTTAGCTTTATTTCCGCGGATTTGGCTTGTTGCCCCAAAACATACTCATCTATTTTCTCTACCTCGGTAACGGTATTTTTTATTGCTGTGCTGTCTGTGACATATTTAGAAAATGACACCTTGACCGGAACAAATGAATAGTTTGTGATTTTGATTGTGTAGACAATTTCCGTGTCAGCATCAATAAACTCCAAACTTTCTTTTATTTCCCACTTACTATTGTTAAGGTTTTGTGTTTCCCTTTGATCTTCTGTGAATGTTTCATTGTGAGTGATTCCAATAAGTTCTCGATAATCTTCAATGCTATTGCATCGATCTTTGTATTCATCTGGAATTTGAGACAAATCTGTTATTGCCGATTGCTTACAACCACTAACACTACATTCGAGCGACAAATATATATTTTCATCGGATATAAATGCAATCTTGTTGGATATAGAAAAAGATTGATTCATACTTGCATAAACATTTATGCCAAAAAGACATAGTGCAAACAATATTATTGCAAGAGACGTCGTTATAATAAATCTTCTACGCATATCTTTCTCTCCTTTTATAATCCTAATTATTGCACACCCTACAATAACACATTGTAATTTTAATAAATCTTTTGCAAATAGTCAAGCAATCTTAAACACAATTTTTATGTTTTATATCTAAAATATTAACAAAAAGTTATTTTACATACAATTTCTTCAAAAAATTATTGAAAAATTTGGAAAAGTGGTATATACTTAGTTTGTCAAATAACAAAGGAGAAAAGTTATGTTAGAATTTTTGAAAGAATATTGGTCACTAGTTGTGTGTGTAATTCTTATCATTGTTGTTATTGTGCTTTTGATTGTTTTCCGCGACAAGCCAGAAAACAATGAAGTTGCAGATAGCAAACCAAGCGAAAGTGATGATACGCAAGAAAAAGATGAGCAAGGACAAGACAACAAAACGAATGTCGATGTTGAACAACAAGAAGAACCAAAAGAAGAAACTGAACCAAAAGAAGAAACTGAACCAAAGGTTGAAACCGAATCACTAGTTGAAGATGAACCGAAGGTTGAAGAAGTAAAACTAAAGGCAAAAAAACAAACTGCAAAAAAGAAAATTGAGAAAAAAGATGAACCAAAGGTTGAAACCGAGCAAAAGGTTGAAATTGAACCAAAGAACAAAGACAACATCGAGCCCAAAGAGGTTGAACAACCAAACCAAGAGGAAGAACAAACACAACCAAAAGAAGTAGAGCAAGAGGCAAACGGAGAAGAAAAATCCAGGGCTCAAAAATATATGGTTACATATGACAAAGAGCATAAAGACTGGGTCGTAAAAAAGACTGGTGCAATGAAAGCATCAAAACGTTGCAAAACAAAAAAAGAAGCAATGGAAGTTGTAACGAAACTTGCAGATAGTCAAGACCTTAACGTTTCAGTAAAAAAGAAAAATGGTAAATTCCAAAAACGCGGAAATGCTTCAAAATAAGCAAGGTATAAAAAAATTCAAAAGAAAATAACTTTTGAATTTTTTTATACCTATTTTGTAAACTTCTTTATTAGTTTTCCCCTGAGTTTTGTGTACTCTTGTGTTGATATGTTTCCATCTTTACGCATTTGGTCAAGTTTTCCTATTGCTTCAATAAGTTTTTTTGTGGTCATACTTTCCATTTCAACTAGTTGTTTTTGGGTATTTTTTTCGTCTTTTGATTCACTGGTCTTAACTTGTTCACTCTCTCCGTCAAGCCCTTCAGTATAAATAGGTTGGAACTGCGAACTATCTTCCGGTTCTTTTATCTCTTGGACAACTTCTCTCTTATCTTGCTCCTTGTCCATTTCTTCACTTACCTTTACAACTGCAAGCACTTCTTGCGTTTTTGGATATTTCACAAGCCCCACAACTGCAAAAATTATTCCAAGAAGTTGAAGTAAAATAAACACAATAAGTGTCACATCCAAAATAATATCAAAAACAATATTCAAAAGCCTATAAACAAATAGGTATACAAACGCACCAAAAGTCAAAACAAAAAATACAAGATTGAATACAAGCATTCCGCGTCTTTGGTTATACTTGGTTTGCCCCGCGAAAGAATATTTTATATATCTTGAACTCATGATCAACAGTATCAGACTATACAAAATAACACCGCCCACCATTATCATCATAATATTCTCGCCATACGTCAAAAATGGGTCAATTATCGGCAGTAAAATCTCATTTAGCATTTGAATTGAATCACTAATAAAAAAATATATAGCACAAGTGACTCCAAGTGCGATGCTTATAACAAAGCATAGCGCATAAACAATAGATAGTAGTGTGCCACCTGTTAAAAGTGATGTTCTTTTCATACGTTTCTCCAATTAAGATAGATAAATAACTCTTGCTATTTTTTCTCTACATAGATTAATATATCACATTCTTGCCACATAATACAATCAATTTTCAACATTTAACTAGACAAAATTAGAAAAAAGTTGTAATATATATAATGTAGTAAGAAAATCATTGTGATACTTATCATATAGTTACATAGTGACAAATATTTACTGAAAAAATGGAGAATTAGTATGGCAAATAGATGGGGAGAAGGAGCGGTAATTGAGTGGCAAGACAAAAAAAGAATTTTAGGTATGCCAATTTCTTTCACAAAATACTCACTTGTATCATCGCCAGAGTGGACAAAAATTTTTGTTAGATCCGGACTTTTATTCACAACGGAAGAAGAGATTAACTTATACAGAATTTATGATATCTCTGTTTCGTCTTCTCTTGGTGAAAAACTGTTTGGACTTGGCACCATAACACTATACTCAAAAGACGAAAGCACACCTGTTTTGCAACTTTTACACATTAAAAATGCAAGGAATGTAAGAAATTTGCTTGCAAATAAAATTGAAGAAGAAAAAATCAAACGTGGCTTTAGAGTCGCTGAATTTAACTAAAAACAATCCCGAGTAAATTACTTGGGATTGTTTGAGTTATTTTTTTGCAATTTTTTACGAGTTATATTTTTTTCTTTGCCGTTTTTTGACGGAGTGTAGTATATTCTATCCTTTAATTTGTCGGGCAAATATTGTTGCTCAACATATCCGCCATAATCGTGCGGATATTTGTATTTTGTTTTTGGCCCGTTGGTTGATGGGTGGTTTTTTAAGTGGTTTGGGATGTTGTCATCTCGCACATTTTCCGCATCACTTTTTGCCATATTCATTGCAACTATAACAGAATTAGATTTTTCCGCCTCGCAAGCATAAATTATTGCGTGCGAAAGTGGAATAAGCCCTTCTGGCACGCCCATATTTTGAATTGCTTGCATTGCACACGTTGCAAGTAGTAGCGCATTGCTGTCCGCCATTCCAATATCTTCGCTTGTGTGAGCAATGAGTCTTCGTGCAATAATAAGCGGGTCACAACCAGCCAAAATTAGTCTTTGGGAATAGTAAAGTGCAGCATCTGCGTCGCTTCCACGAATACTTTTGCAAAATGCGCTGAGTAAGTCATAATAACTGTTTTCGTCAATGGAAAGCACCTTTTTTTGTATACTTTGCTCAGCGACTGTTTCATCAACAACAATCTCCCGCTTTTCATTAAATGGGGTGGTTTTGACAGCGAGTTCAAGTGAGTTTAGTGCCATTCTTAAATCGCCCCCACTTGCCCATGCAAGGTGCCTTAGTGCCCCATCGGTTACTTTTGCGTTATATGTTTTCAGCCCTTTTTCGCTTTCTAGTGCTTTCTTCATTGCACAAATTATATCGTCTTCGTCCAAACTTTTGAATTCAAATATGCGACATCTTGACACAATTGCACGCGTCATTGATGTGAATGGATTTTCCGTTGTGGAGCCAATAAAAATTATGCTCCCGTCTTCTATTGCCGACAAAACACAATCGCTTTGTGCCTTACTCCACCTGTGACACTCGTCCAATAAAAGATAGGTTTGTTTACCAAATAAAGTCTTGTTTTTTCGCGCTTCGTCAATAATCGCTTTTGCATCGCTCACGCCACTTGACACCGCATTAAGATTTTTGAAATTGCCGTTTAGCGAATTGGCAATAATGTTTGCAAGAGTGGTTTTACCCGTCCCCGGTGGGCCATAAAAAATACAACTGCCAACTCCACCATTTTTATTGCACGGCGAAGAAGCATATTTTCTCCAACAATATGCTTTTGCCCAAAAAAATCATCTAAACAAGTGGGACGCATTCTCTCTGCAAGCGGTATTCTTTCTTCCATGCTTATATTTTACCATATCTCTTGCTATTTAGCAAATAATAACACAACTTTGCAAAAAAAGTTTATTTATTAAAAAACTTAGCGACGAAGTCATTTTCAAGCAAAACTGATGTTTATTCAAACTGTGATGCCACAAGATATAGTTTGTATTATTTTCAATTGCAATTGGCGAAAGTGTGTGTTATAATGAAGCAGAAATTGGAGAAAATATGAAAAAGACTGAAATTAAGAAATTATATGACAATATAGGTGAGTTTTCTAATCAAGATGTTAAAGTTTGGGGCTGGGTGAAAAGTGTTAGAGCGAGCAAAGATTTTGGCTTTATAACTTTAATGGACGGCACTTGTTTTAATAGTTGCCAAGTTGTGTTTAATCAAAAAAATATAAGCAATTTTGACGAAGTGGAAAAACTTAACACCGGTTCAACAATTTGTGTTTGTGGAAAAATTTTGCTCACACCCGAAAACAAGCAACCTTTTGAAATTCAAGCAGAAAGTATTGAGGTCTTTTGCAAGACTGACGAAAGTTATCCGCTTCAAAAGAAAAAACATTCAATTGAATATCTTAGAGAAATTGCATACCTAAGACCAAGAACAAATTTGTTCCAAGCGGTTTTTAGGGTTAGAAGCGTGGCGGCAATGGCTGTGCATGAGTACTTTCAACAAAATGGGTATTTATATGTCAACACACCACTAATCACAACGGCAGACTGCGAAGGTAGTGACCAAATGTTCAAGGTTACAACACTAGACTTTGATAATTTGCCAAAAGACGCGAACGGAAAAGTTGATTTTTCAAAAGATTTGTTTGGCGACAAGGCTATGATAACTGGGAGCGGGCAACTCCACGGCGAAACATTTGCTCTCGCATTTTCAAAAATATATACTTTTGGCCCAACATTTAGAACGGAAAATTCCAACACAAAAACTCACGCAAACGAGTTTTGGATGATTGAACCTGAAATTGCCTTTTGTGACCTTGACGGGCTTATGGATATTGAAGAAAATATGCTTAAATTTGTTGTGAAATATGTTCTTGAAAAATGCCCTGATGAGTTAAATCTTTTGGATAATTTTGTGGCAAAAGGACTAATTCAAAAATTAAACGCTTTGACAAACAGTCATTTTATAAGAATAAAACACTGCGACGCGATAGATATTTTGCAAAAAGCCGATGTCAAATGGGAATTTTTGCCAAAACAAGGCGAGGATATTGCAAAAGAACACGAAAAGTACTTGACGGAATATTTTAACGGCCCAGTATTTTTGACCGATTGGCCAAAAGATATCAAGGCATACTATATGAAATTGAATGACGATAACAAGACTGTGGCTGCGGTGGACTTGCTTGTTCCCGGTGCGGGCGAACTTATGGGCGGAAGTCAAAGAGAAGAAAATTACGACAAAATTATGGCAAGATGCAAAGAAATGGGTGTTGACACAGACAAAATTGACTGGTACCTTAACCTAAGAAAATTTGGGTCATGTGTTCATTCGGGTTTTGGAATGGGCTTTGAAAGGCTTGTTATGTACCTTACTGGCGTGGACAATATTAGAGATGTTATTCCATATCCAAGAACGCCAAACAATTGCCAATATTAAAATGTAAAAATTACCAAAATTTATAAAATTTTATAAAAAAATGCTGTAAAAACTCAATTTTACAGCATTTTTTATTGTTTTTTGTGTAATTTTTAATATTTTTTTACGAATTGTAGTCATATGGTATTTTGTTTTTCTTTTCGCCAAGTAGGTTTTTTATGTATCCATCTTCAACTATGCACCACCACTCTGGATTGTGTTTTGGCAAAGAGTCAAGTAAGTCTTCGTCAGAAAGATGATATTCTTGATATAGTTCAACATCTTCAATTTTTACTTCTATATCAATGTCGCCTTCTATGTCGAATAAATGTTCGCCAATCCAATCGCTATCGTGCCTATGTTTTACAAATTCTTCGTCTTCAAAAGCAACACAAAGACTATCTCCACGAATTTCTGGCATACATATGTAGCCAATGCGTCCCTTTTTTATACCCTCTTTAAGATATTCTTCTCTATCTCGAATTAGTTTTACAAAATCAAATTCTCTCATTTTTATGCCCTCCCTGCAAAAACAGTTTTTATTCTTAATTGACCATTTGGATATATAATAAGCCCCGTTTTATAGTATATTGTTTTTACAATATTTCTATTTCTTGATTCCGCTTTAATTATCATATTTATGTGGAAACCAAATTTATCATGTCTAAATTTTTGATAATTCCCACTAACATAATTTTTCTTAACTTGGTCAATATATGCTTTTATTATATCATTTTCATCTCGAAAAGTATAGCCAATTTTATTATAAATATCATTTTTGATATTAAAAAAATTATTAAACTTTGCTCTTATATCCAAAATTTTTATTTGTGGAACTTTGGGGACATTTTGACCTTGTTTTTTATCATGGCAATTGGGGTGGAATAGTCCACGCTTTTTTTCGGGAATTTGACTATATGAATATGTGCTATAATCGAATTCTATTGGTTTTTTGTTTTCTTCGTTTTTGAACCAACATTGATTGACTGTAACACAACGCCAGCAATGTGAGTTCGTGACTTCTTCAATTACCCCAGTTTTGGGTGAAAAGTCTTCAATTGTCCAATTAGATTTTGGATCGATAATTTTTATCCATTCGCTAAAAATGGCGTTTATTTGGTCTTTGTAATTGCTTAAGATTTGCATTGTTACCTCCTATAATGCACAAATAGTGTACAATGCAAAATTCGCAATTTCAAGAAAGAGTGACAAAAAATTCCACTTTTTTGTGGAATTTTTTGAATTTTTATGATTTTATTGTTATTTTATCGTCTTTTGCGTCAACTGTTATAGTTGTGTTTGGGACAAGGTCATTTGATAAAATATATTTTGCAATAAGCGTTTCAACATTGTTTTGAATAAATCTTTTTAGTGGCCTTGCACCAAAAGTTATATCATAGCCGTTGTCCATTATGAATTGTTTTGCATCTTTTGTAATAATTAGGTTTAGTTGTTTGTCCGTTAGTCTTGTTTTGAGAGAATTTAGGAGCAAGTCAACAATGTCCCCTATTTCATTTTTTGTGAGTGGCTTGAAAAAGATTATTTCGTCAAGTCTATTCAAAAATTCTGGTCTAAATTCTAGTTTTAGGAGTTTTTGAACATTTTCTATTGCATCAGTCTTGATTGTGCCGTCTTCTTGTATACCGTTCATAATTTCGTCGGCACCAAGGTTTGATGTCATAATAATGATTGTGTTCTTAAAATCAACAGTCACGCCTTGTCCGTCGGTCACTCTGCCGTCGTCCAAAATTTGAAGTAGGACATTGAATACGTCTTTGTGGGCTTTTTCAATTTCGTCAAAAAGCACAACGGAATATGGTTTACGCTTTACTTGTTCTGTGAGTTGCCCGCCTTCTTCATAGCCAACATATCCTGGTGGCGCACCAATTAGACGCGACACACTAAACTTTTCCATATATTCGCTCATATCAATTCGAATAAGATTTTTCTCGCTGTCGAAAAGATTTGCGCAAAGCGTTTTTGTAAGTTCAGTTTTACCTACTCCAGTTGGACCTAGGAACATAAACGAACCAATTGGGCGGTTTGGGTCTTGGATGCCTGCACGAGAACGAATGATTGCGTCGCTAACTTTTTCAACGGCGTCATCTTGCCCTATAACCCTTTTGTGAAGTTCGCTTGCAAGGTTCAATAGTTTATCCTTGTCGCTTTGCATAAGTTTTGTTAGTGGAATTTGAGTCCAGCGCGAAACTATTTCAGCAATTTCTTCGTCAGTTACTTTGCTTTTTAGAAGGTTGTTTGATTGCTCAAGTTTTTCAAGGTCGGCAAGTTCTTTTTTTAGGTCAGGCAAAGTCTTGTATTTTAGTTCGGCGGCTTTGTTTAGGTCGTATTCGCGCTCGGCTTTTTCTATTGCAAGATTTGTTTGTTCAATTTTGGCTTTTAGGTTATTGATTTTGTTAATATTTTCCTTTTCTTTTTGCCATTTTGCGGACAAGCAATCGAATTTTTCTTTTAGACTTGCATATTCTTTCGTTATGTCTTCTAGGTGCTTTTCGGAAAGTTTGTCGTTTTCTTTTTTAAGTGCGGTTTGTTCAATTTCAAGTTGTGTCATTTTGTGGCGGATATCGTCCATTTCGCTTGGCATACTATCTATTTCACTTTTTACCATCGCACACGCTTCATCAACAAGGTCAATTGCCTTATCGGGCAAAAATCTGTCAGTTATATACCTATTTGAAAGTGTGGCGGCAGAGATTAGTGCGTTGTCGCTTATCTTTACGCCGTGAAACACTTCATAGCGTTCTTTAAGTCCCCTTAGAATTGAGATTGTGTCCTCAACCGTAGGTTCATTTACCATAACAGGTTGAAATCTACGCTCAAGTGCTGGGTCCTTTTCGATGTATTTATGATACTCGTTTAGCGTTGTTGCACCAATGCAGTGAAGTTCGCCACGAGCGAGCATTGGTTTTAATAAGTTGCCCGCGTCCATAGCACCATCGGTTTTGCCCGCGCCAACTATGGTGTGGAGTTCGTCGATGAACATAATTATTTCGCCGTCGCTCTTTTTGATTTCGTTTAGCACCGCTTTTAGTCTTTCTTCAAACTCGCCACGATATTTTGCACCCGCAACAAGTGCGCCAAGGTCAAGACTGAATAGTTTTCTGTTTTTAAGACTGTTTGGAACGTCGCCGTTTGCAATACGTATTGCAAGTCCTTCAACTATTGCGGTTTTACCAACTCCCGCCTCGCCAATTAGCACTGGGTTGTTTTTTGTTTTTCGTGACAAAATACGAATTGTGTTTCGTATTTCGTTATCCCTGCCAATAACAGGGTCAATTTTTTGGCTTTTTGCCAAACTTACAAGTTCTGTCCCGTACTTTTCCAAAACATTGTAGGTGTCTTCTGGATTATCTGTTGTCACTCTTTGTTTCCCCCTTATATTTGATAGTTGTTTAATAAAAATTTCTTTTGTTATATTGTATTTTTCAAACACTTTTTTAAGATTATCGTCCAAGCAATCAAAACTTGCCAAAAACAAGTGTTCAAGCGAAACATACTCGTCTTTCATCCCTTTTGCGATATTTTCTGCCAAGTTGAATAGTTTTACAAGGTTATTTGATGGATAAATCTCACTTTGCCCGCTAACAGTTGGCATATTTTGCATTATGTCAAAAAGTGATGTTTTTAATCCGTTTGTGTCTGTGTTGCATTTTTCAAGTATTTCATAAATTAGTGTTTTTGTGTTTAGCATTGAGTATAACAAATGCACTACGTCAATTTGGGCATTTTGATTATTTTTTGCCAAATCTTGAGATGCGTTTATCACACTTATGCTGTTTTGTGTGTATTTTTCAAAATTCATAATGCCTCCAGTGAAAACTTTTTCGTTTTCGGTTAGCATTATACATCAAAAAATTAGCACTGTCAAGGGTAGAGTGCTAATTTTTTGAATTTTTTTGTAATTTTTTTGAAAAAGTGTGCTACTAATCTACTAAATTGTTTTGCAACAATTAATTTCTACTGAAAGATTTTACCAAAGTCAACAAAATCTTTCAGTAGTAGTGAAAGATTTGACAAAAATGAAAAATTCTTTCAGTAGGAATGTTATGTCCCTCATAATCATAAACACTGCTTGTGGTTTACATTTACAAAAAACAAACTCATTTAACTTGTGAATTAAAATGAGTTTGTTTTTAATAATTTCATTTTATGAATTTCTAATAAGTGTCTTGCCTGCCTGCAAGAAATATGTCTTATCACTTGTTCCGTCGATTTTATATGCTGTGTCTGGAATTGTTCCACAACAAGGTGTTGCAATATTCAAACCGCCCAAATCTTTAGGACAAATTATTTTTTTTATATTCGTTTTATAAAGTCTTTCTGCCATATATGCACTTGATGTTGTATCCCATCCAGTCATACTATTAACTATAGATGTTAATACAGTTACTTTTGCTTCTCCGGTTGTTTGAGAAGCATAAGTATTACTATTTGTTAAGGCTGTCACGTATCGATCATTTACACCAAGCATAGCGACTACATTATTAGCCGTCAACCCTGACTTAAATGTAAAGTTCGACAAATTTAATTCCTCTAAACTTTCACACCCCAAAAACATTCCCCAATAATTGCTTACATTTGATGTATCCCAATTTTCAAGTCCTTTGATATTTTTCAAACTGTTACATTCACCAAAGAAACCGTATAACGAGCAATCTTTCGAAGTGTCAATACTTGTGACACTTATATCTATAGTTTCAACCTTATCATGCATACCCATAGTACTATTGTCACTTGCATAAAACCATCTTGAAAAGTATCCGTCGCTCACATTCGGTATATACATAAAGTTGACAGGTGCATAAACATAGCAGTCAAACAAATCGCCGTCTGGGATAAAGTATGCCTTTATGTCTGTTTGATTGTTGTTTACATCATATGCAGTACCTACAACACAATCTTCGTCATCAGTTGTTATTTTTGTCATATCAAAATCTGCGCTATTATTTGTGAATGTTATGTTCTTTAATTTTGATGAATATTTCGCTAAACCTGCCGAATCACTCTCATATTCACTCAAAAATCCTCCTCTTTCGTCTGTCAATTGTCCATAACTGAATTGTTCGTTGGCTCTAATTTGCAAAGAAAAAGAGAAATCGGAAGTTTCGACAGATTGAGTTTTGTCCGCAAGCGAACATGCAACAACAATCGCGATTCCGCTTTCATCTGTTTTGAACCCTCTTAGGTCATTATCGGTGCAAGCACCAACAACATTTGTAATGTCGTTCGTAAAATT
>CAYQLL010000005.1:0-16978 GCA_964418405.1 uncultured Christensenella sp.
ACGACCTAGGTGGCGGTACATTTGATGTTTCCATTTTGGAAATTGGCGATGGCGTGTTTGAAGTTTTGTCAACAAACGGAGACACGCACCTTGGCGGTGATGATTTTGATAACAGAATCATTGACCTACTTATAAAAGATTTCAAAGACAAAAACAACATTGATTTATCAAGCGATAAACTTGCAATGCAAAGATTGAAAGAAGCAGCAGAAAAAGCAAAAATTGAACTTTCTGCAACTCCAAAAACAACAATCTCGTTGCCATTTATCAGTGCAGATGCAACAGGTCCAAAACACTTGGAATATGACCTAACAAGAGCACAATTTGACTCGATTACATCTGATTATGTTGACAAAACAATAGAATGTACAAAAAGAGCATTGTCGGATGCAAAACTTAGCATAAACGACATTGCAAAAGTAATTTTGGTTGGTGGTTCAACACGTATCCCAGCAGTTTATGACAAAGTTAAGGCATTCACAGGCAAAGAACCATTCAAAGGCATCAATCCAGACGAATGTGTTGCAGTTGGTGCAGCAATTCAAGGTGGTGTGCTTGCGGGCGAAGTTAAAGATGTTTTACTTTTGGATGTAACTCCACTTTCACTTGGCATTGAAACTTTGGGCGGAGTATTCACAAAACTAATCAACCGTAACACGACTATCCCAACAAAGAAATCTCAAGTGTTTTCAACTGCATCGGATAACCAAGCCGGCGTTGATATTCACGTCCTTCAAGGCGAAAGAGAGTTTGCTTCTCAAAACAAAACTCTTGGAAGATTCCAACTCACAGATATTCCACCAGCACCAAGAGGTATTCCACAAATTGAAGTTACTTTTGATATCGATGCAAATGGTATTGTTCACGTAAGTGCCAAAGACCTTGGAACAAACAAAGAACAATCAATTACAATCACCGCATCGAGCAACCTAACAGAAGAAGAAATCAACAAAGCAGTCAAAGAAGCTGAAGAAAACGAAGCAGAAGACAAAAAACGTCGTGAACTTATTGATGCAAAGAACGAACTTGACAACAAGATTTATCAACTTGAAAAACTTGTTAAAGACAGCGAAAACAAAATAAGCGAAGAAGACAAAAAAACTGTTGAAGACGCAATAATAGAAGCAAAGAAAGGTCAAGAACTAAATGAACTTGACGAAGTAAACAAAGTAAGCGAAGAACTTACAAAGAAAGTTGAACCAATCATTGTAAAGATGTATCAAAATGCAAAACCAGAAGGTGGCGACACAAACGGCACAGCAGGTGATACTGCTAACGGCTCAACTGATGGTGAAGATCCAGAAGTTGTTGTTGACGACGACAAAAAGTAATCTTAAATGTTAAAGCCTACCAGATAGGTAGGCTTTACTTTTATGAAAGGAGATAATATGGCAAATAAAGACTATTATGCAATTTTGGGTATAGACAAAAACGCATCCGCTGACGAAATTAAGTCCGCATACAGAAAAATGGCAAAAAAATATCACCCAGACTTAAACAAAGATAACCCCGATGCTCAAGAAAAGTTTAAGGAAGTCAACGAAGCATACGAAGTTTTATCCGACCCACAAAAAAAGAGCAATTATGACCAATTTGGCAGTGCCGACGGTCCACAATTCTCTGGTTTTGGCGGTGGCGGACAAAATATGGGTGGCGGCTTTGACTTTTCTGGCGATTTTGGCGATATATTTGGCGACATTTTCTCCGCTTTTGGCGGTGGCTCAAAAAGTCAAAGACGACAAGTGTACCGCGGTGAAGATATCAATGTTTCAATGACTATTTCATTTAAGGAAGCGTGTGAGGGTGTCAGCAAAAACATCACAATAAGCAAATACGAAACTTGTGACGACTGCAATGGCACGGGTGCAAAAAACGGCAAAGAGTATTCCGTTTGTTCAGATTGTAGGGGGACGGGCAGAGTTAGAGTGCAACAAAACACAATTTTTGGCACAACAATACGCGAAGGCGTTTGTGCAAAATGTAACGGCACAGGCAATATTATAAAAGAAAAATGCTCATCGTGCAGTGGCAAAGGCTACAAGCGTGTTCAAAAGTCCGTTTTAGTGAAAGTACCGGGCGGAATTGACGATGACCAAATTTTGCGTCTAACAGGGCAAGGCAATGCTCCACTAGCGTCAGGCGGTGGCGTGAACGGTGACCTAAACATTAGGATAACCGTTGCACCAGACAAACTTCTCACAAGAAAGGGAAACGACTTATACTTGGAAGTTTTTGTCCCATTCACAACTCTAATTATAGGTGGGAAAATTGATGTCCCAACGCTTGACGGAATATTTAATCTTGAAATAAAAGAATTCACTCAAAGTGGCACAGTTATGAGAATTAAAAACAAAGGCGCAAAAATCCTTCACAAAGAGTCAAGGGGTGACTTACTTGTAACACTTAAAGCGGAAAGCCCAAAAACACTTGACAAAACCACGATGGATGCGATAAAAAGTATTCAGGACAAAATTTCAATTTCAATGTATCCAAAATACAAAAAATATATTGAAACTGAAAAAACTGTGAAATAAGGAAAAACATTGAAAAAATTTTTTGGAACAAAACAAGAAAATTTAATAATGATTGACGGCGAGGACTTTTTGCACCTTGCCGTTTTGCGTTGCAAGATAGGTGAGCAAATTTTGTGCTATATTGGCGACGAGTTTGAATATTTGTGCCAAATAACACAAATTACAAAAAAACAAGCGGTGTGTGAAATAGTTGGTAAATCTGTGTGCCAAGGCAACCCAAAACGAGATATAACAGTGTTCCAAGGTTTGCCAAAACAAGATAAATTGGAGTTCATTACACAAAAACTCACCGAACTGGGAGCAAAAAATTTAATTCCTTTTGAAAGCGAATTCACAATAGCAAAGCCTAACTTAAACAAAATAGATAGGTTAAACAAAATATCAATTGAAGCGTGCAAACAATGTGGGCGAAGTCAAAGCGTTAATATATCTTGCCCAATAAAGTTTGATGAAATGCTAAATAAACTTGACGAGTTTGACTTGGTACTTTTTGCCAACGAAACCGACAAGAAAATTCAAGACATAAATTTTGAACATTCGCAAAAAATTGCAATAATTATTGGAAGCGAAGGCGGATTTAGCGAACAGGAAATTGAAAAACTAAAAACCAAAAACGTTACAATGTTTGGACTTGGCAATAGAATACTTAGGTGCGAAACGGCAAGTGTTATTGCTTGTGGACTTGTAAGTTATTTTACAGAAAACTAATGGAGAAAAAATGAAAATTGTAGTGTATACTTTGGGTTGCAAAGTAAATCAATATGAAAGTGAAAGTATGATGTGTATGCTCGAAAAATTGGGGCATACAGTTTGTTCACATTTGGAAGTGGCGGATGTATATATCATAAACACTTGCGCAGTAACCAACGAAGCGGAAAAAAAGTCAAGACAAACAATTGCGAAATGCAAGGCGCTAAACAAGGATGCAAAAATACTTATTTGCGGTTGTGCAAGCGAGAAAAATGCAAAACAGTTTGAAGAAATAGACGGCGTAACTTTTGTGAAAGGCGTTGCAAACAAACTTGAACTATTAAATATGTTAAATACAAATGGTGTAAAAATTGACCCAAATCCCCTTGAATATGACGACACCTATGTTGCAAACCCAACCAAAACTCGTGCATATATCAAAATTCAAGACGGTTGCAATAACTTTTGCTCGTATTGCATTATCCCATATCTTAGGGGAAGGAGCAGGTCGCGAAATATCGTAAGCATACTTAACGAAATTGATAGACTTTCAAAACTTGTCAAAGAGATAATACTAACTGGAATTGACGTTTCCGACTATAAAATCGACGGCGAAAAAGCACTACCACTTTTAATTGAAAAACTTGAACCTTATCAAAATATAAGATTTAGACTAAGTTCACTTGAACAGGGCATAGCCGACCAAAAACTCATCGACGCTTGCAAAAAAGTTAATCTTTGTCCGCATTTTCACTTGTCACTTCAAAGTGGTTGTGATAGTGTGCTAAAGAGAATGAATAGAAAATATTTGACACGCGAGTACATAAAAACTGTCAAACTTCTCCGCAAGAATTTTGAAAACCCAAATATTTCCACAGATATTATAGTTGGATTTCCGGGAGAAACAGACAAGGAATTCAAAAAAACATATAACTTTGCAAAAAAAGTTAAATTCGCGAATATACATATTTTCCCTTACTCACTAAGAAGCGGAACAGTTGCCGAAAAAATGCCACAAGTAAACGGCAAGATAAAAAGAGAAAGAGTTAAAAAATTGGAAAAATTAAACGAAAAACTCAATAAAAACTACATAAAATCAAATAAAAACCGCATTTTAACCGTTTTGGTTGAAGAAAAAGACGGCGACTACTTTGTTGGGCACACAGAAAATTACATAAAATGTTATATCCCGCAAACAGTTCAAATCGACTCTTTTGTCCAAGTAAAAATTGTCACACCATACAAAGACGGTGCAATCGCAAAAATAATAAATGCAATGTGATACCGCTTTAATAATGTAGATAACGACGTCGCTATAATTTTAATAAAGCAAAGTTTATTTAATTTTCTACCAAAAAATTTACTTTGAAATTTTACTTTATAAAATATTGAAAAAAATGTAAAAAAGTTATTGACATTATGCCTAACAAATGTTATTATGATTAGGCATTTGGGGGTTTAGCTCAGCTGGCTAGAGCGCCTGCCTTGCAAGCAGGAGGTCATCGGTTCGATTCCGATAATCTCCACCAGAGATTATCCACAAGTCGTTTGACTTGTGGATTTTTTATGCTTGCATAAAAAAGACGCAAGTCAAATGGCTTGTGGATGGAAGCCCGAAAGGGATTACATTTCAAAAATTATTAATTTTTGAAAGATAATCTCTGGTGGAGATTAAGTATGATACACAAAAGTAGTACAAAGGAAAATTTATGCTTGCATAAAAAAGACGCAAGTCAAATGGCTTGTGGATGGAAGCCCGAAAGGGATTACATTTCAAAAATTATTAATTTTTGAAAGATAATCTCTGGTGGAGATTAAGTATGATACACAAAAGTAGTACAAAGAAAAATTTATGCTTGCATAAAAAAGACGCAAGTCAAATGGCTTGTGGATAATCTCTATTTGAGATTATTTTACATAAAATTGAGAGATAATAAAAACGCTGAATACCTTTATTTATAAGGTATTCAGCCAATTTTTGGAGTTGGCGGAAGGAATGGGATTTGAACCCATGATACCTTGCGGTATACCGGTTTTCGAGACCAGCACGTTCGACCACTCTGACATCCTTCCAGTATTTTGGATATAATTTTTATGCTTTTGTGCAAAGCAAAATCTTAATGACCTTTTGCATTGTAGCATAAAAAAAATAATATTGCAAATCTATTTTTTTATTTGACTAAAATCTTTTGAAAATTGTATACTATTCAAGTAAATGGAAGGAGAAAAATATGAAAATGTATGTTGCAATTGCCGATGTTATGGCAAGACAAATTCTAGATTCAAGGGGAAACCCAACTGTTGAAGTGGAAGTTGTTTTGGAAGACGGAACAACAGGTAGGGCATCTGTACCAAGCGGTGCGTCAACTGGTTCGTTTGAAGCGGTTGAACTTAGAGATGGGAACAAAAAATATTATTTGGGCAAATCTGTTGAAAAAGCGGTTTGTGCAGTGAATGATGACTTGTGCAAATTGGTTGTTGGGATGAATGTTTTTGACCAAATTGAAATTGACAATGCAATGATTGAACTTGATGGCACACCAAACAAAGCGAAATTTGGTGCGAATGCAATTTTAGGTGTGTCGCTTGCAGTTGCAAAAGCGGCGGCAAATTTCCTAAATATGCCACTGTATAACTATATCGGCGGGTGTAATGCTTGCACACTTCCAGTGCCTATGATGAACATTCTAAACGGCGGAAAGCACGCGGACAACAGTGTTAATATTCAAGAGTTTATGATTATGCCAGTTGGTGCAAAATGTTTTTCTGAGTGTCTAAGGTGGTGCGTGGAAGTTTTCCACAATCTTAAAGCTGTGCTAAAAGAAAATGGCTATGCAACAAGTGTCGGTGATGAAGGCGGTTTTGCTCCAAACCTTAAAGACGACGAAGAAGCACTAAAATATATTTGCGAAGCAATTAAAAAAGCAGGATATAAGCCGGGCGAGGATATTTGCATTGCAATTGATGCTGCCGCAACTGAAATGTACGACGAAGCAAAAAAATTGGGTCACGAAGGGAAATACTATTTTTGGAAAACTGGCAAAGAGTTTTCAGTTGATGAGATGATTGACTATTGGGAAGAAATGTCAAACAAGTATCCAATCATATCGCTAGAAGATGGTCTAGCGGAAGAAGATTGGGACGGCTGGAGAAAACTTACTGAGCGTCTTGGTGACAAAATTCAACTTGTTGGTGATGATCTTTTTGTTACAAACACAACAAGGCTAAGTAAGGGTATCAAAAGTGGTGTCACAAATTCTATTTTAATTAAACTAAACCAAATTGGTACACTAACCGAAACATTAAATGCAATACAAATGGCAAATAGGGCAAAAATGACTGCCGTTGTGTCACATAGAAGTGGAGAAACTGAGGATGTTACAATTGCCGACTTGTCTGTTGCACTCAACGCAGGACAAATCAAAACAGGCGCTCCATCAAGAACGGATAGAGTGGCAAAATATAACCAACTGCTGAGAATAGAAGAAGAACTTGGAGATAGCGCAAGATATCTCGGACGAGATGCGTTTTTCAATATCAAAAAGTAACATTTTCAAGAATTGTAAATTAGTTGCTAAAAAAATATCAATGTGTTAATATGTATTTGGGAGAAGAAAATGAGTATTAAAAAAATTACAAAGACCTTGATGATTGTATCACTGGTGAGTCTTGCTGTGTCTTGTGGACTTTTAATTGGAGCCGTTTTTGGACTGAAAGTTTTTGATGATCCGGTCCTTCAAAAAATGCTTTTAATTTTTAGTATTTTCGCAGTTGCAGGCGGACTTGCAATTGGTGAGATAAATGTTCTTCAGAAAAATAGAGTGCTTGGAATTGTTTGTTTGGGACTTTTGGGACTTTCTGTCCTTTTGGCACTTTTTTCCTTGTTTGTGGATAGCGGGGTATTTACCAAAATTACGATTGTCACTGCACTACTTAGCGTCCTATTTTGCTTTATTATGTCGATATACATGAAACTCGGAAAATCGCTTTTAGTTTTGCAAATATGTACATATGTTGCATTGATTGTTTTAGATGCGTTTTTTATTATGCTGACTTTGGGTGTAAATATACTTGAAAAGAAAGGGATGCTTGAGTGTTTTATCATTTTAATTATTGCAAGCGTTGGCTTGCTCATTGCGATAAAAGTAATCTCATCAAGAAAAAAAGACGCACTACTTTCGCAAAGTGAAAGTCATAAAAGCGAACTTGACGATATCAAAATACAACTAGAAAAATTGACGCAAGAAAACGAAGACCTAAGACAACAAGTTGCCACACTAACAGAAGAAAACAAACAATTAAAAGAAAAATTGCAATAAAAAATATGCCATAAGAACAAAACTCTTATGGCATATTTTTATTCAATATCCAAATTATCATAGCCAAAAAGTTTGCTATCCAAAAACTCGAGTGTGGACATATCAAAACCTTTGGCAAGCATTATTATTGTTTTAAGTGTAACATTTTTGTTACGCTCACCAATTATACACATCATTGTTCCGTGCAAAATACCAGATTTTTGCTCCAATCTATATAATGTCATATTCTTTTTTGTCAAAAGTTCACTTATCCTAAGTGCGACCGCTTTGCATATGTTCATAATTATCCCAGTTTTTATTCAACAATTTGTTGAATTATATACCTAAATATTAGCAAAAATAATTTTTATTTTTATGTAGTTATGCCTACATATTTATTTTGAAAAATAAATCATATATGTTATACTAAACACTGAAATATGGGCAAAAATAAACGAATTGTGTATAAAATCAACAAAATGTTGAGCGAAAATAATAAAAATTTTGAACAAAGTATGTTAAAATGATTATGTTAAAAAAGGAGAAAAGCATGTTATCAGACAACATAAAAAAATTACGCACAGAAAAAAATCTCACACAAAAGGACTTGGCAAATAAACTTCATGTAACAAGTCAAGCGGTGTCGAGATGGGAAAAGGGTGAAGTTGAACCATCTGTATCAACAATTGGTGAAATGGCAAAAATTTTTGAAGTCACGGTTGATGAAATAATCTCAGGGCAAAATAAACAACAACACAAAAATGTTCCGCCACCTCCACCACCAAAAATTGAAACAAAAGTCGAAAAGGAAATAGTTGTAAAAGAAACAAAACCAGTTTTGGCGGTTTGCGAAAAATGCAACAAACCTATATATAATGGCGACGAAATTGTAAGAGAAACTGTTGGTGGCGGATATGGTAGACACAGACATAGATCAAGCGCCAGACAAAGAGTTATTTGCAAGGACTGTGACAATCAAGAAAGACAAGCATCAATAAAAAGAGAAATGGAATATAGGAAATCACAAAGAAAGAAGTCTTACATATATAGTGGAATATATTCTTTTGTAGTTTTGCTTTTGATGATATTTGTTCTTGTCTTTGATGAAACAAGTAAAAATGATTTTATTCCATATGCAATTGCTTTGCCTATATTAACATTTACGTTTTCATCTTGCATATATCTAAGCAATAATTTTGTTGGGCATATGTTTTTGGCAATTGCATCTTGGGGTGTTGTAAAATTCCCGGGACTAATTTTTGAGTTTAGTTTGGATGGCTTTGCATGGCTCATTGGAATGAAAATATTATTTTGGATACTTGGCTTTTTGATTGGGCTTTGTGCAATTATTTTGGCATTTGTGTTATGTTTGCCAACAAGTGCGGTTGTTTATCCATTTGCACTTGCGAAAAATATTAAAGAAAGCAAGCAACTTGAGAATGAGAATTCATAAAAACAAAACAAAAAAAGGAGAAAGAAATGAAAAAAATTAAAAAATTACTAATTTGTATGCTAATGATTGTGCCTTGTATTTTGCTTTTATCGGCTTGTGGTGACGATAAGTCAAAATCAAATCTAAAAAATTTTGAAGGGCTAGCACTAACATCAATATCAGTTGATTACGACGGAACTGAAAAAGAAATTGTAATCACGGGGACCTTGCCAGAGGGTGCAACAGTGGCCTATACTAGCAATAAAGCAACAAATGCGGGAACATACAACGCGACTGCGGTTGTAAAGTGTGACGGCTACAACGATTTGACATTAAATGCAACGCTTACAATAAATAAACTTAATTATGACTTAACAAACACAAAATGGGATTATGAAAGTGCATTTACTTACGACGGGACAGAAAAGAAAGTTGAACTTTTGAACTTACCAGAAGGAGTGACGGTTGCAAATTACACAAGTAACACAGCAATAAATGCTGGCACATACACAGCAAGTGTCACACTAAACTATGACACAACAAACCACAGAGCACCAAATATTCCTAACCAAACTTGGGAAATCAAAAAAGCCACAATCACTGGCATAACCTTTGAAAACAAGACAGTTGAATATGACTCACAATTACATAGTATTGAACTTGTTGGGAATATCCCTGCTGGTAGCACAACAAAAATAACATACAATGGATATGAAACATGTTCTGTTTCTGCAGTTGGGAATTATACTGTTAAGTTGGTAATTGAAAACCCAAATTACGAGACATACGAAACGACTGCAACTTTAACAATAAAATCAACAGAAGAACAATTATATGCTATCAACCAAAATGGGAAAATATACTTTCAAAATAACCTAGATAGTAACAAACTTTATGTGTATAGCGGTGGCACAGTAACCAAAGTAAATAATGATATTCCAAAATATTTTGTTGCGAATGGGAATAATCTTTATTACTACAGTTCGAGTTTATTCTCAAAAGTAATCAAAAGTCTTAATGGGACAATCGCAACAAGACTTGCAGACGTATCTGGCGAGTTTTTAACTTGTGATGGCGAATATATCTATTATGCGATAAGTAATTTATTATTGAACACTGATAAAAATGGGATATACAAACTAAAACTTGATGGGACACAAACGGAAGAAATAAGACTTGTTAAAGATAAGGCGGAATACTTAACATACTATGATGGTAAAATTTATTATTCAAATAAAAGCGACGGCGGTAAATTATATTGCATTTCAACATCGTCAAAAGATGTTGAGACAGGGACGCAACTTTGGGAAGAAAAAGTATCGTTTATAATAGAAGATGACGGAGTTTTGTATTTTAATTCTACAAAAACAACAGTTGGGATAGGTGTGGCAAGTTCAATACGAAAATATGTTATATCAGAAAGCAAAACAATCAAACTTACGATTGATAACGGACAATATTTGACGAAGATAGGAAATGATATTTACTACATAAACAAAGACAAAATAACTAGCACAATTTTTGGTGATGGAATTTATTCTGTAAGTTCGCTAAAAACAGAAGATAGTAGTTTGGTTGGGGCTAAAATTGTTAGTTGTGAAGATGGAAATGGGTATAGTTCATTAACTAGTGATGAGACAAATTTATATTTCTATAAGTTGAATGACAAACATTTATATTCTTACAATATTTTAACAAAGAATGAAACCGACTTAATGGAAAATTTTGAATTGCCTATTGAAGAGGTGACACCAACTGGTTTTGCAAAATTAACAGAATATAATGGTGAAATTTATTACATAAATCCACTGGATGACGGATGTTTATACAAATACAATATAGCAACAAAATCAAAATATAAAGTGCTTTCAAACAGTGTATCAAATGTATATTTCTATCAAGGCTATATGTATTATTCAACATATATTTCAGTTAACTACGCACTTTGGAGAATGAATTTATTGACCAATGAAACAACAAAAATTTCAACATCTAGATGTGATAATCTAATTTTTGATGGCGAATATATCTATTATGTAAAAGTTGGTTCTGTTTGGAACAATTATATAATGAAAATGAAACTTGACGGTAGTGAAGTTGAAGAAATTTTATCAAATAAAAATCTGTGGGTTGCAAGTTTTGAGAAAGTTGATAACTATTTGTATTTTGCAATAAATCCAAAAGTGGGTTACAAATACATATATAGATATGATTTAACAACAAAAAAAGCAGAAAGTTTGAACCTTAGAGCAAAATATTTCATTATAGAAAATGGAAAGATTTATTTTAATGATATAGATGACAACAACTTGACAGTTTATGATATTTCAACAAAGCACACGGATGTTATTGTAAGTAATGTTGAAACAAACAATATGATAATTGTTGATAATGAATTATATTATTCTTCTTCAAGCAAAACAAATACGGGACTATATAAGTATAATTTATCAACAAAAAACAGCACAAAACTAAGTGAGAAATGTGCAGATGGAATGATTGAATATAATGGCGATATATATTTCATACAAACATCAATATCGTATACGAATGATTATCCATATCAATCAAATGGTGATGCGAATATATATGTATTAAAAGATTCAACAATCACAAAAATATAATCGCAAAAAGGCAGGACGAAAAGTCTTGCTTTTTTGTGGGAATTTTGGATAAAAAATCGGAAAGTGAACAAAATTTGTTGACTTGGGCATATATATTTGATAACCTAAGAATGGGGGGAGATATATGGCGGAAGAGATGAATAAGAAAAATCTTTCGGTGCAAGAACAAGAGATAAATAATGAAAGTCTTTCAGGCGATGACATTGAAAGACAAAGTTATTCAAAATATATGCTAAAACGTGTGCAAAAACTTCGAAAAAAAGGACTGCACTATGGCGTGACCGTTCCAAAACTACAATATACTTTGGATAAACCAGAAAAAGAGCGAACCATTTTCAAAATATGTGCATATGTGCTTTTTGCTCTAGCGGGACTGATGGCGGTTGCAACAATTGCAATGTATGCTGTGACGCATATATTTTCAGTTATATCGCAAATTATTTCTGCTTCGGGCGAACTGGTGTTTAGCGAGTGGCTTGAAAAAACCTTTGGCGTATCTGGATTTTTTGGAATTGGGCTGTTTTTCTCAATTTTTATACTAATAATATTGATTTTATTGCCTATTTATGTAATATATAAAACTATTCGCTTGGCAAGAAAAAACTTGGCGCTTGCAACAGTATCCAAGCAAGAAATGGCACAAGGTTATGAGATTTCATGGTATTTGACATCTTTAATTATATTCGCAATTTTGGCGTTTGGCATCGGCATATTTGGACTTGTGAAAAATATGCAAAGTAGCACTTTTGGACTGATTTTTGTGATTTTTTGCTTAATTTTAGCAATTTTATTTGCGATTTTCTTTGTATTTTTGCTAAAAGAAAGGAATAAAGAAAAACAGTGGTTTCAAACATTATCACAAGAAAAACAACTAGATTTTATCTCGCATAACAAAAGTTTAAGGCAAGTTAAATTTAGAAAAAGTTTGTCAAAAAGAATATAAAAGGAGGAAATTTTTATGGCAAGCGGTGGAAATAGTATTTGGAGAGTTTTGTTTAAGTTATTTGATAATTTTATCGAGGCAAGAGACCAATACAACAAAATTAAAGCCAACGAAGAATCAAAAAAGGTTAGCACACTACTAGGGAAAAAGTCGATTACAAATAGCATAATTGCACTTGTGCTTTTTGCGGGTGGAATTGCCCTAACTCTTTGGGGGTGGTCGATTATGCAAAATCAGTCGCTTGCGGGTGTGTTTGGAATCATTTTGCTTATCATTGGAATTGTGCTTTTAATATATCCAATTTTGTTTATGATTATCTCGCTAAACTATCTAATAAAACAACTGTGTCTAAACAAAAGAGCAGTCGGCTGGATAGCACTTGCAATCTTTGTTTTGGTTGTTGTTTTGGCTGGCGTTGGAACATATTTTGGTATCCAAATGGTTGGCTAATAGGTATTAAATTTTAGGTTTCAAAAATCACTGACTTGTGTAAAAGCAAAGTTAGTTTTTTTATTCGTAAAAAAATGCTATTTTTGTGTTGACAAAACTTTCGAGATGGTGTATATTTACTTCGTAAATGTTTTTTTGCATTTATGTAAAGTCCTAATTTTGCTAGTTAGGCCATGTTAACAAACAGCAGGTAGCAAATTATTTTGTTTTACCGAAACTACACAAATTAGTGTATATGCGTGTTGTGTTTAATTCTTTTTTAAGCACTACCAATGCGAATTTGTCAAGTTTAGTAAAACGCGCTTGCAAGTTCGCTTTTTTGTTATATGAATAGCAAATTTTTGATAAAAGGAGAAAAATATGCCTACAATTAACCAGTTGGTTCGCAGTGGAAGAAAAACTTTTGACAAAAAGAGTAAGTCCCCACTCCTTGAAAACTGCCCACAAAAACGTGGTGTATGTTTGGCTGTTAAAACAACAACCCCAAAAAAGCCTAACTCGGCTCTTCGTAAAATTGCCCGTGTTAAACTTTCAAATGGTCAAGAAGGAACTTGCTACATTCCAGGAATTGGACACAACCTTCAAGAGCACAGTGTTGTTCTTGTTCGTGGCGGACGTGTGAAAGACCTTCCCGGTGTTCGTTATCACATCGTTCGTGGTGCACTTGACTCGTCAGGTGTTGCAAAACGTATGCAAAGCCGTTCAAAGTATGGCGCAAAAAAACCTAAGTAAAAAATTTAACTAAAATCTAATAAAAGGAGAACAAAACACTATGCCAAGAAGAAGTGGTGTACCAAAACGTGACGTATTACCAGATCCAAAATTCCACAACAAACTTGTAACAAAATTTATTAACCAAGTTATGTATGACGGAAAGAAAGGTATCGCTCAATCAATCGTTTATGGTGCTTTTGACATTATTAAAGAAAAGACTGGTTCTGACCCAATTGAAGTGTTCACACAAGCAATTGAAAATGTTAAACCAGTTTTGGAAACAAAAGGTCGCAGAGTTGGTGGTGCAACATACCAAGTACCAATGGAAATCAGACCTGAAAGAAGACAAACTCTTGCCATTCGTTGGATCGTTCTATTCGCAAGAAAGAGAAACAGTGAAAGAACAATGGAAGAGAAAGTTGCTGGCGAATTACTTGATGCATACAACAATCAAGGTGCTGCAATAAAGAGAAGAGATGAAATGCATAGAATGGCTGAGGCGAACAAGGCCTTCGCTCACTACAAATGGTAATTTTGAAAATTTTTATTCACAAATTACTGCGTTTCTGCCAAGCTCTCCCACACAGTCATTTAGCTAACTAAACTCCTGCGTGGTCGAACTTGTCGAGCCTTGTACTCCTTGTTAAAAATTAAAAATTTACACATTACAAAAGTAAGTTTTTAATTTGGAAAGTGAGTAAGGTTGAACTTGTCGAGCCTTGTACTTTGTGATGAAAATTTACACAAACCATTTTAATGTAGAAATGCATAATTAAAATTTAATGATTTTATGAAAATTTATTAAAAATTGATAAAAATTAAGATTTTTTGGTGTTTTTTGAATAAAAATGCAACATTTTTGGTAATTTTTAAGAAAAATTGCAAATAAATTAAAGGAGAAAAATATATGGACGAGAATTTAGCGTTAACTCGTAATGTTGGTATTATGGCTCACATTGATGCCGGAAAAACAACAACAACCGAAAGAATTCTTTTCTATACAGGTATCAACCACAAAATTGGTGAAGTACATGATGGTGCTGCAACAATGGACTGGATGGAACAAGAGCAAGAAAGAGGTATAACAATTACTTCTGCTTGTACAACTTGCCATTGGAAAGATCACAAAATTAACATCATTGACACCCCGGGACACGTTGACTTCACAATCGAAGTTTTGCGTTCACTTAAAGTTTTGGACGGTGCTGTTTTGGTTTTGTCCGCAAGAGACAAAGTTCAACCACAAACAGAAACTGTTTGGAGACAAGCCAATGAATGTAAAGTCCCTGTAATTATCTTTGTCAATAAAATGGACAGAGATGATGCATACTTTGACAAATGCGTTGAATCTGTTAGAGATAGACTTCACACAAAACCCCTTCCACTTCAAATGCCAATTGGAATGGCTGAAAACTTCAAAGGTATTATTGATCTTTTGACAATGAAAGCATACATTCCAGAAGATGACCTTGGAAAGATTTTGGACGAAGTGGAAATCCCAGCAGAATACCAAGAAGAAGCAAAAAAGCGTCACGATGCTTTGATTGAAGCAATCGTTGAAACTGACGATGCTTTGCTTGAAAAATATTTTGGTGGAGAAGAAATTTCACTTGACGAACTCAAAAAAGCAATAAGAAGTGCAACAATTTCAAAGAAAGTTACACCAATGCTTTGCGGTTCTTCATACAAAAACAAAGGTGTACAAAACTTGCTTGATGCAATGATTGACTACTTGCCAAGTCCACTTGACATTGAATCAATCAAAGGTGTAAATCCAAACACAGAAGAAGTTGAAGTTAGACATCCTGACTTTAACGCTCCACTAGCTGGTCTTGCATTCAAAATTGCAACTGACCCATATGTTGGAACATTGACATTCTTCCGTGTGTATAGCGGTGTACTTAAAGCAGGTTCGTATGTATACAACGCAAACAACGGAAAAACTGAAAGAGTTGGTCGTCTTATTCGTATGCACGCTAACAATAGAACAGAAATTCAAGAAGTAAAAGCTGGAGATATTGCTGCTATTGTTGGACTAAAAGATACAATAACAGGACACACTCTTTGTGATGAAAATCATCCAATTCAACTTGAAAGTATGAAATTCCCAGAGCCAGTTATCCAACTTGCAATTGAACCCAAAACAAAGGATATGCAAGAAAAGATGGCACTTGCTCTTGGCAAACTTTCAAGAGAAGACCCTTCATTTAGAGTTCAAACCGATCAAGAAACAGGACAAACCCTTATCTCTGGTATGGGCGAACTTCACCTTGAAATTATTGTAGATAGACTACTTAGAGAATTCAAAGTTGAAGCAAATGTTGGTAAACCACAAGTTGCTTACAGAGAAACAATAAGAAAACCTGTTGAAGCTGAAGGTAAGTTTATCCGTCAATCTGGTGGTAAAGGTCAATACGGTCACTGCTGGGTTAAGTTTGAACCACTTGAACCGGGCTCTGGCTATGAGTTTGTTGACAAAACAGTTGGTGGTTCAATTCCAAAAGAATTTATCCAACCAGTAAACAAAGGTATAGACGAAGCAAGAATGAATGGTGTTATCGCTGGTTATGAAACAATTGACTTTAGAGCAACAGTATTTGATGGTTCATATCACGATGTTGACTCAAGCGAAATGGCGTTCAAGATTGCAGGAAGTCTTGCATTTAAGGAAGGCGCACTAAAAGCTGATCCAGTGCTACTTGAACCTATTATGAAAGTTGAAGTAGACGTTCCAGATGATTATCTTGGAACAGTTATGGGTAACTTAACATCAAGACGTGGAATACTTCTTGGAAACGACTCTATCCCGGGATATCAAAGGGTTAGAGCAGAAGTGCCACTTGCTGAAATGTTCGGTTATGCAACAGACCTTCGTTCTCAAACACAAGGAAGGGGTACATTCGTTATGGAACCACTCAAATATCAAGAAGTTCCACGTTCAATTACCGAAAAAATTGTTGGCGAGAGAAAGAAAAATAGTTAAAACTTCGCCCAAAGTTCAAAACTGGGCAACAAAATTAGTTTAACATATGGCAAATCACCCAACGTTTGCCATAGTTAAAATAATAATTCGTATTTAGTTTTGATAAATTACAAAAAAATGTTTGTCAAAATCAAAAATATGTGTTATTATCATATAGATTAAAAAAATCAAATAAAATAAAGGAGAATTAAAAAATGGCTAAGGAAAAATTTGATAGAAGCAAAGTTCACGTAAACATTGGTACAATCGGACACGTTGACCATGGTAAAACAACTTTAACTTCAGCAATTTGCCAATATAGTGCTCTTAA
>CAYQLL010000006.1:0-14079 GCA_964418405.1 uncultured Christensenella sp.
GAAAAGCAACAACTTATAGATGTAACAAAGCAATGTTTTTTTGAAGGCATTAAACATCTAAGAGTTGGTTCAAGACTTGGCGAACTTGGTGAAGCAATACAAAATTACGCTGAAAGTTTTGGCTATGGGGTTGTAAGGGAACTTGTCGGCCACGGAATTGGACATCATATGCATGAAGAACCCCAGGTGCCAAACTATGGCAAAGCAAGTCATGGCATTATCGTCAAAGAGAATATGTGTCTTGCAATTGAACCTATGATAACAATGGGCAAAAGATATATATATATCGAAAACGATGGGTGGACAATTAGAACTGGTGACGGATTGCCTGCTGGGCATTATGAAAACACAGTGATTGTTACAAAAAATGGCGTGGAAATTTTATCACTGTAAAAGGAAAGTATATGCAAGAAATTGTGCAAGGAATGGTGGTTGTGTCCACACAAGGAAGGGACAAAGACAAAGTGTATGTTGTGAGAAACATTGACAATGGCTATGCGTATGTTGTTGATGGTAAGCAAAGGTCGCTTGCTTGTCCCAAAAAGAAAAAATTTAAGCATCTGACGTCCACAGGACGTGTTATTAAAGACATCCAAGAAAAATTGAAAAACAATTCAAAAATTTTGGATAGTGAAATTAGAAAGACAATTGATAATTTAAGCATAATCTAGAAAGGAGTTTTTATGTCGAAAGAAGATGTGATTGAATTTGAAGGGGTTGTTGAAGAAGTTTTGCCAAACACCGCATTCAAAGTCCGTTTGCAAAATGGTGTGCTAATTAACGCATATATTTCGGGTAGACTTAGAATGAACTACATTAAAATTTTGGAAGGTGATAAGGTAAAAATAGAAATGAGCCCTTATGATTTGACAAAAGGCAGAATAACTTATAGAATAAAGTAAGATTATTCTTAAATTGATAATTGAAAGGAGAGTATTATGAAAGTAAGACCATCAGTTAAACCTATGTGTGATAAATGTAAAGTTATCAAACGTGAAGGAAAAGTTATGGTTATTTGTTCAAAAGACAAATCTCATAAACAAACACAAGGTTAAAAGTTGAAAATAACAACATCACAAGCGGCTGAATTATTTGTGATTTGTGTATATATAAAAAATCAAAAAAATTAAATTTCGGAGGAAAATATGGCAAGAATCGCTGGTGTTGATTTACCCAGAGAAAAGAGAGTTGAAATTGGTTTGACATATATCTACGGTATTGGTAGACATACTGCAAACGAAATTTTGGCTGAAACAAAAATTGATCCAAACACAAGAGTAAAAGATTTGGATGAAAATGATGTTGCAAAACTTCGTTCTTATATTGAACATCACCTAACAGTAGAAGGTGACCTAAGAAAAGAAGTTTCACTTAACATTAAAAGATTGACAGAAATTGGTTCATATAGAGGAACAAGACACCGTAAGGGACTTCCTGTTCGCGGTCAAAACACAAGAACAAACTGTAGAACAAGAAAAGGTCCAAGAAAAGTCGTTGGTGGATCATCAAAGAAGGGAAAACTATAAGATAAGGAGTTAATATGGCAGACGTAAAAAAATCAGTTACTAAGAAGAAAAGAGTTAGCAAAAATGTTGATAAAGGTCAAGTGCATATTAAATCTTCATTTAATAATACAACGATAACCTTTACAGATCTACAAGGCAACACACTTTCTTGGTGCTCAAGTGGAAAACTTGGGTTCAAAGGCTCAAAAAAGAGCACACCATTTGCAGCGCAACAATGCGTTGAAGATGCAGCAAAAGTCGCAAAAGAACACGGAATTAAATCTGTTGAAGTGTATGTGAAAGGACCGGGAAATGGTCGCGAGGCAGCAATAAGAGCACTTCAAGCAGCAGAAATTGGTGTTACTCTAATCAAAGATGTTTCTCCAATCGCTCATAACGGTTGCAGACCACCAAAGATTAGAAGAATATAGAAGGAGAAAAACATGGCAAAAATGGTAGGCGCAGATTGTAGACAATGTCGCAGAGAAGGATGTAAATTATTCTTAAAAGGCGAGAGATGTACTTCAAAGAAATGTGCAATGGAAAGAAGACCTGTTGCTCCTGGACAACACGGAGTTGGCAGAAAGAGAGTTACTGAATATGGTACTCAATTAAGAGAAAAACAAAAAGTTAAAAAAGCATACGGAATACTTGAAAACCAATTCAGAAGATATTATGAAGAAGCGGAAAGAATGAAAGGTGTTACCGGTGAAAATATGTTATCACTTATCGAAAGAAGACTTGATAACGTAGTTTACAGAATGGGGATTGGCTCATCTAGAAGTGAATGCCGTCAAATTGTAAACCATGCTCAAATTACAGTGAACGGAAAAACAGTTAACATTCCTTCATATTTGGTTAAAGTTGGAGATGTTGTCGCTGTTAAAGAAAGCAAAAGAGAACTTGATATGTTCAAACAACTTAAAGGTATGAAAATTGTTATGCCAAAGTGGCTTGAATTTAACAGTGATACACTTGAAGGTAAGATTTTAAGTTTACCAACAAGAGAAGATATTGACCTTAACATAAAAGAACACTTGATTATAGAGTTGTATTCAAGATAATAGATAGGGAGGAATAATTTATTATGATGGAAATCGAAAAACCAAGAATTACATGCGAAGAAACGGAAGGCGGTTCATATGCAAGATTTATCGTTGAACCACTTGAACGCGGATTTGGTATAACACTTGGAAACGCTATGAGAAGAACACTTCTTGGTGCTCTTCCCGGTGCTGCTCCAATCGCGATTAGAATCAATGGTGTTGCACATGAATTTTCAACTGTACCTGGGGTTAGTGAGGATGTTGTAGATATTGTGCTAAACATCAAAAGTTTGGCTGTTAAAACAACAAACAAAGACCGTGATTTTACTTCTATTTTAAGAATAAATCACAAAGGTGCTGGGGAAATTACTGCAAGAGATTTTGAACCTAATGACGAAGTTGAAATCTTGAATCCAGACCTTCATATTTGTACTGCGGATGACGATTCAGTTTTCCAATTAGATGTACTTATCGGACGTGGCAGAGGCTATGTTCCAAACGTAGTTAACAAAGAAAGAATTGACACACTTGAATACATTGCAATTGATTCGCTTTATTCACCAGTGAAGAAAGTTAGTTACACAGTTGAAGGTGCCCGCGTTGGACAAGATATGAACTTTGACAAACTTACTTTGGAAGTTGAAACAAATGGGACAACCGAAGCAAGAGAAGTTGTAAGTTTGGCAGGGAAAATTATTCAAGAGCATGTCGGTTTGTTTGTTGACCTTTGCACAGATATGGATGATGTTGAGATACTTGTTAGCAAGGAAGAGGACGAACAAACAAAAGTTCTCGAGATGCCCATTGAAGAAATGGATCTTTCAGTAAGGTCGTATAATTGCTTAAAGAGAGCGAATATCAACACTGTTGAAGATTTATTGAGAAAATCAAAGAGTGATATGTTAAAGGTTAGAAACCTTGGATTAAAATCTATAGAAGAAGTCGTTGCAAAACTTGAAACTTTTGGTTTGGGTTTGAAAGGCGATGAAGAGTAAGAAAGGAGAAAATTATGTCTAACAACAAATTAGGAAGACCAACAGATCAAAGAATGGCAGTGCTTAGAAACCAAGTTTCATACCTACTTAAATACGGAAGGATTGAAACAAGTGTAGCAAAAGCAAAAGATGTTGCAAGCAAAGCCGAAAAAATCTTAACATTGGCAATAAACACCTATGAAGACAATGTGAAAGTAACAAAAAATGTTACTGAAAATGGTGCTAAGATTGAAAAAGAGATAATAAACGATGGTCCAAAAAAACTTGCTGCAAGAAGAAAGATTATGGCTTTTGTTTATGACCTTCCAGAAGAAAGACTTGAAAAAGAAAGTCTTGATGCTTATAAAAAAAGAACAGAAGGAATCAATCATCCACTTGTTGAAAAGATTTTCAATGTCTATGCTCCAAAATATGCAGAAAGAGCAAAAGAACTTGGAAACTTTGGTGGATACACAAGAGTTATCAAAACATCAACCCAAAAGGGTGATGCAAGTGAACTTGCAATAGTTGAATTAGTTTAATAAAACTCGCCACACAGTAAAAACTGCGTGGCGTTTTTTGATATATTTTTTCTTTTATCAAGACATTATCGGAAAAATTCCTCGTGGTAAAGGTTTGTCACTTATGAAGTTACAATTTTTGCTTGTCGTGAGATGCGCTTTACATTTTAGTGAAAGTTTGTTATTATGTTGTTATGATAAAGATTGTAACTGGACAAAAATTAATTGATATTGCAGAAAGTGTTATAAAAGAGATTGAAAAGTATAAAGATGACTTGTCGACGCAAAACATTATTGTTGTGCCAGACAGGTTTTCTTTGCTCGCCGAAAAAATGGTATTCAGAGTGCTTGGCATAAAAAGTAGTTTCAACATCAAGGTTATGTCAATAACTAATCTTGCAAGAAAAATTATTTCAGATGCTGGGCTTGATTGTGTGTATCTAAGTAGTGACGAGTGCAAATTTTTACTGTATCGTGCTCTTCAAAAATGTAGAAATGATTTCCAATGCTTTTCAAAAAATTTAAGTCAAGGACTATGTCAAAAAATTCAAAATATATTAAGTCTTATTCGTGCGAGCGAAGTTTCTTCAAATATGCTAAGCACAGCAGGTCAACATATGTCACAAGGTCTATCAAAAAAACTTTATGACCTTTCAATGATAAATAATGAATATGAAAATCTTTTGTGTGGTAGACTTGATGGTACGAATACTCTAAAACTTTTCACAAAAATTATTGAACAAACAAAAAGCATAAAAACTTCAAATTTTTATTTTGTAGGTTTTGATGCGTTCACAAAACAAGGCTACGAAATTTTGCGAAATGTTTTCAAAACCGCAAAAAATGTATGCATTGGTTGTTTTTTACCAAACAATAACAAAAATAATCTAATTTTTGACAAAGAGATGTATAACAATATAACAGAGATTCTTGCCCGGGAAAAATTAGAGTACATATCGCAAACTTCTTATCAGTTGCTAAATATTCCGCAAAAGGCTATTTTTGAAAATGTGTATGCATATAATATTCAACGATGTGATAATTACAACTATGCTCAAGTTTTGGAACTTGCTACTCGCCAAGACGAAATACAAACTTGTGCGAATAAAATTCAAAATTTAGTCAAACTTGAGAAATGCAAGTTTAGTGACATAACAGTTATTACAACAAGTGATTACTTTTCGGATATCGCCAATACTTTTGATAAATATCAAATTTCTCACTATATTGACCAATCAAAGCAATTTTATGACACTGAAATTTGCAATTACATACGCTTTATATTGGACTTGAAAAACGATAATTTGAGTCAAGAAAGTTTACTTAATCTTTTGACAAATACTTTTGTTGATATTGAATCAAAAGAAAAGTGGAATGCAATAAATTACATAATTGAAAATGATATTGAATACAAAAAAACGAAACAACTTTTTGAGGACTTTGAACTAGGCGAATTTAAACAGATTATACAAGATGTTCAAACTTTTGAGGCTTCAGACCAAATTGAAAATTACATAAAAATATTGCAAAATATATTAAAAAATCAAAAAATAAGTGAGAAAATTGATAATTTATATGTATATTTTGCAAAAAACAACGATTTATTTAATCAAAAATTATATGCACAAGTTTTAGACAAAATTGAAAAATTGAATCAAGACTTAACAAATTCTATAAAAGAAAAGTTGACCTTTTCGGAATTCTATGATCTATATATCAGTGCTCTAAAAGACATAAAAATTTCACAAGTCCCACTTGGTGCGGATAGCGTTTTTGTTGGCGATGCGAGTTCAAGTTTTTTTGAAAAAACTAAATATTATTTTATCTTGGGTTCAAACCAAGATGTTTTGCCAACCCCAACAAAAGATTTGGCACTTATATCCGATAGCGAAATTGAAAGTTTAAAAAATATTATCCAAATAACTCCAACTTCAAGAATGATAAATCGCAGGACAAAATTCAAACTTTTTGACCTATTATCCTCGGCAACGGAAAGGTTTTTTGTGTTCTATCATTTACAAGACGAGAGTGGGAAAAAAGTCTTGCCAAGTCCATTTGTAAATGACATTGTTTCGCTTTTTGGAAAAGAAATTTTGCTTAGTCAAAGTGATATTTATGACAAATTTGTTGATGATAATATAACAAAAACAATGTTTTTGTGTCCAAACATAACACAAGCAATAAATAATCAAAACTCGGAAAATGTTGATGGTGCGCTTATAAAAAATAGTTTGCTTTCGCTTGGTATAAATTTAGGTAAGCAAGTTTACGATAAAGCAAGAGTGGATAATGGTCATTATTTACTTAAAGGTGATGAAACGAAAATAAGTCAAATTGAAAGTTATTTTAACTGTCCTTTTGCTCATTTTGTAAAGTATGGCTTAAAATTGAAAGAACAAAAAACCGCAAACATTGAAGCATTTGAATTTGGAAATTTTTTACATAAATTTGCGGATGTTTATATAAAGCAAAACAAAGATATTTTGGCAAAATTATCAAGTGCTGAAATTGACGAAAAGGTCGAGAAAATTTTATCTAATATATTTGAGCAAAAAGATTACAAGAAATTTAGCTTTGAGGAAAATCTTGTCACAAAAAATATGCTAAAAGAAGAGACAAAACGTTTTGCAAATTTTTTAACCTTTGAGGCTCAAAATTCAGATTTCGTACCAAGTGAAACCGAATATTATTTTGCAAGTGATAATGTTTTTATAACTTACAAAGACAAGAAATATAAAATTGTTGGAGTCGTGGACAGAATAGACAAGTGCGATAATTATTTTCGTATCATAGACTACAAAACTGGTTCGGGCAGTGCGGGAAATTCTAGTCTAAAAAATGTCTACTATGGCACAAAAATTCAAGTATATATATATCTCTATGCCATTGAAAAAATTAAGAATATTAAACCTTTTGGTGCCTTTTATTTGCCACTTGTTCAAAGTTACAGCGATGCGGGGGAAATAAACGAGGAAGACTACAAACTCCATGGCTATTTTTTAGGCGAGCCAAGTTTGGTTGAAAAAGCTGACAAAACATTTAATGTGGATAACAAAACGAGTAGATTTTTGCAAGCAAAGTATTCTGCTCAATCAACACGCGACAATAAAAAATTTGTGAACAGTTGTGATTTAACAAAACAAGAACTTGAAAATATCACAAATTACGCTCTAAAACTAACACGAAACGCACTAAGTGAGATAATTGACGGAAATATCAAAGTGTCACCATTTGATTCCGCTTGCACATTTTGTAAATATAAATCGATTTGCGGAATTGACACACAAAACATGAATATAAGAAAAGGCGATAAGGTTGACAAAAATACTTTTAGCATAATGGAGGAAAAAGATGGCGAGTGAATTTAAGCCAATAAAAGAGCAAGAAGATGTGTTACACTCTAAGGGTAAAAATATTGCAATTTCTGCATCTGCTGGGAGTGGAAAAACTTCTGTTATGATTAGGAAAATTATTAAACTAATCATTGAGGAAAATGTGAAAGTTGAAGACCTTTTGGTTCTAACTTACACCAATTCCGCATCAAGTGAAATGAAGCAAAAACTGGTTAGTGAAATAACTAAGACGGGTCAAATAGACTTAATAAAACAATTGGATAATATAGCAACAAGCGACATTTCGACGTTTGATAGTTTTTGTCAAAAACTCGTAAAAAAGTATTTTTATCTTTTAGATATAGACCCTGCTTTTAATATTTTGCAAGGAAGCGAAGAAACACAAATTAGGTCAAAATCAATAAAAAATGCAATAAAATCGTATAAAAAGACCAATTTTGAAGATTTTTCTGTCATTTTTGACTTTTATGGTTCAAATAGGACTGATAAAAAAATTGAAGAAATTATTCTAAAGATTAGCGATTTTTCTCGTTCAATTTTAAGTTATGAACATTTTAAGGAGAAAGTTTTGAAACTTTTTTTGCCAATAGAAAACCCTAAAGCAAGTGAAATGTTTTTGACAAACATCCAAGACGAACTTCGTTTTGTAAAGAAAAAACTTGAAGAATTGTTTATGCTTTCAAAGAATTTGGAATACACGAGTTATTGCGAGTATATAAATATAATTTTGTCGGGCATTGACCTCGTGCTAAATTCGCAAAACCTAGCACAAGTGATAGAAAATATAACTACTTTTTCCATAGATAAAAAATTTACAAGAAACAAACAAGATGACAGTGTCTATTTCAAAATTAAAGCACAAAGAGATAGATTGAATATCGTATTGAAGAATATAAAAAAACTTGGAAGCAAAGGCGACTATCAAAATTCAATACAAGTTTGCCAGAAAACAACGAAAACATTTCTTGACCTTTATGAAAAATTTGTGCAAGAATACGATAAAATTAAGTATAAGAAAAATAAGTTTGACTATAACGACATTGAAAGGTTGACACTCAAACTTTTTGAAAACGAAGATATTTTGCAAGAAATAAAATCTAAATATAAATATATCTTTGTTGACGAATTTCAAGACGCAAATAGGGTGCAAGAAGAACTTATAAATTATATTAAATCAGACAACAACTTGTTTTTAGTTGGCGACATAAAACAAGCAATTTATGGATTTAGACAATCTAATTCTCAAATTTTTGAAAATATCATTTCAATTTTTGAAAAAGACGAAAATTCAGAATTTATGAAACTCAATTGCAATTTTAGAACAACGCACCAAATTTTGGAGTTTGTCAATGCAATTTTTTCTGTTATTATGACAAATAAAACAGCAAAACTTGACTATAAAGACAAGTCTATACTTGTTGGTAAAGGTGACTTTGAAAAGGAACAATCGCCTTGTGTTGAACTGGATATTTTGTATAGCGGAAAAGAAGAAAAAGAAAACATAACACAAGTTTACAGTGTTAAACAAGATCAAGATAATTGTTTTGACGAAGATTTGGCGTCCGCAAACTTTGTTGCTCAGCGTATTACAAAACTTTTAAGCGAAAAAATCTATGATATAAATCAAAAATGCTATAGAAATATTGAATACAAGGACATTGCGATTCTTTTTCGCTCCAGAACGAAACAACAAGCATATATCCAAGCTTTCAATAACTTCAATATCCCAGTGCTTGAGAATTCAAACACGAATCTTGACGAAACTTTTGATGCGACAATCTTGACCAATTTAATTAAGGTTAGCGTCAACCCTAAAGATGATATTTCTCTTGCAAGTGTGATGATGTCTAACTTATTTAATTTTTCCGCGGACGAAATGCTTGAAATTAGAAAGTCATCGCCAAGTGTACAAACATTTTTTGATTGTGTGGCAGCATATAACGGCGACAAAAGCTTGTGGCAAAAATTAAAAGATATGCAAGAAAAAATTGCTGAGTTTTCCGAAAATTGTAAATTTCAAAGTTTGGCATTTGCACTAAATAGAATTTTGGAGCAAACAAACTATGAATATTATATAAAAAGCGAATTTAATGGTTTGTCACGAGCAAAAAATGTGCGTGATTATGTGAATTCTTTTATCAATTCAACTTATAATCATTGTGTGAGTGAATATTTGAATTTTATGCGAGATAATGTTCGCGAACAAAAAGTTGTTGGTTCAATTTCATCAAATAATGTTGTGACAATAACCACGATGCACTCAAGCAAAGGACTGGAATGGCCAGTTGTAATTATTCCAGAACTTTCCGCATCACTAAATTCAAATCAACACGAACCAGAAGTAATGCTAAATGAAGAGATTGGAATGGGACTAAAATACTACGACGGTGTGAGTCGTCAAAAATATGAAAGTGTGTTTTTTTCTATTGTAAAAAGTTACAATAAAATTGATGATATTAGTGAGAGACTAAGACTTTTGTATGTTGCCTTAACACGCCCCAAAAATAGACTTATTTTAGTTGGACAAACAAACAAATTGGAGTATAAAAAATTTGAAAATGATTGGGAAATAATGGGCTGTTCAAATTACTTAAGTCAAATAATTTGTTCGCTGGATAGTGGAGATGTCGCAAAAATAAATGCGAAACAAAGTGGATTTAATATTCTTGGCACAGGTGATTACATTTGTAACGTGATAAATTGTAATGACTATCAAAATATCACAAATGAAGATTATACTTATATATATAATAATGTATGCAATGATGAAGATGTGCAAACTTTGGCAAACTATATAAAAAAGCCATACTTTAATCTCGGGGCAACACATATTGCAGAAAAAAACTCTGTTTCAAGCATACTAAAAGAAGACGACGAGTATGCAAGCAAAAATTTTGCACCAAAGAAATTACTTGTAAGCGAAGATGAGAAAATTGATGTTGCGAAAAACGAACTTGGCAGTCTTTATCATAAAATTTTGGAATGTTATGACTTTTTACAAGATGTATCAATCGCCAAAATAAAGCAAGTTATATCGAAAATAAAGAGTGCAAAGTTGTTTGATGATAAGTTGTTTGATGCCTTAAATCTAAAACTTATATATGATAATCTGTGCATACTTTGCAAGGTGTCGCAAAATTTTGTTGCGCTCAAAGAACAAACGTTCGTTATGCAAATACCATACAGTGAAATTCACGAAAGTAAAGTATCTGATCAAGTACTTGTTCAAGGTGTTTGTGATCTTATTTTGCTTGGTAAAGATAAAACGATTTTGGTTGATTACAAATACTCATCTCTAAATGCAAATAGTCTAAAAGAAAAATATTATGAACAACTATATCTATACAAAAAGGCAACCCAATATGCCCTTAACAGAAATGTTGATGAGTGTTATATTCTCAGTCTTAAAGATGCACAACTATTAAGCATAGATGTGCAAGAAAGTGCGATAAACAAAGGAGTTTAGTACAAAAATTGCACTTTTATTCGACATCAAAAAAATAATCCCAAAAAAATATTAAAAAAATAAATAAAAAAATATTTAAAAAAATAAAAAAAATATTGAAAAATATTAGTAAAAAAATAATTTATGTGATATACTACACTCGAAAATTGAAATAAAAAGGGGACAAAATTTATGCTTTTGGGTGTTATTGATAACATTTGGGACTTCTTTTCGAAGTTAACACAAAATGGTTTGACAAAAGATTTATTATTTTACATAAGCCTTGGTTTTATCATATTTATGGTTATTTTCTTTATGATAAAATCTCGTTATGCTTATGAAGGAAGGCTTGAAAGAAGTTTGGAAAAACTTAATAGATGGCTATATTCTCATGAACAAATTGACGAGTCTAATTTGGTGGAGTTCAATCGTTTGATAAAAACTGCACCAAAATTGTTGAGATATCATTGGCAACAATATATGCTATATCGCGAACATGCTCCAAGTTATTACATGAGTATGTACAACTGCATTGAAAAACCACTTCACACAAGTTCGTATTCAGCAAACATAAAAAACTTTACTGGTATTTGTGCAACGACAATGCTTGTAACATTTTTGTTGACATTGCTAAATTATGGCAAAACATCACTAACTGTAGAGGCGATTGCAATTTCGCTTATCGCCCCAGCTATTATAATGATTTTTAGTGTTGTGTTTATTATGCTCCTTCGTGCAACACAAAACTTTACACTTTCAAGTTTATATCAAAACTTTCATCTATTTAATAGATATGTCGACAAAGCTTCAACAACTATTCCAAAATATGTAGATTTTGAAATTCTATTCACAAGGAAAGAAATTAAAGGTGGAATTCCTGTTTTGAACGAATATCTTGAAAAACGTGCAAGACAAGAGGCCGAAGAACTTGAAAAAGCAAGGCAAAATGCTGTTGAACACGAAGTATATAACTTTGACAAAACAGGTATTGATGGTTCATTAATCTTGGATAGAGCGATGAAAGAATCGGAAATTTATCTAAACTATCGTCAAAGACTCCTAGCTCAAATCCAACAATATGAATCTGAAATTGAATCGCTTAAACGTAACTATGAAAACACATCAAAAGACTATCAAAGAAAATTGCAAGCAAGCAAGGAAAATATTGAAAGACTTAGGGTGCAACAAGAAGAGTCGACCAACCGTATCGAGGTTAACTATATAAGAAAACAACAACAAGACGAAATCAAAAAACAAGAACAACTCGAAAAAGATCAAGACAGTGCAACGGTTAGATTTGACCAAGAAACGAGTGCTCTTCGTGAACAAATTGAGAAATGCAGAACTGAACTTGAAGAAAAGAAAGAATATGCAACCAATTCTATGCTTTCCGAGTACGACACATTCGCGACAAAGGTATATAAAGCGATTATGAATGAAGTCCAAGAAAAGCATAATGAGGAATTAAACGAACTCAATGAACAAAAAGAAGAAGCAGAAAAGGAACTCTTAAAGGTTCAAGAAATCAATAATATAAAAGATAGTGTAATAAATGATTTAAGAGAACTTATCCACAATCAAGGTGAGCCACAAGACTTGCAAGATAAGGATGAAAACAAGCAAGAAAATGAAATAAAAGAAAATATAGTAGCGCAAGAAGCAGTAGAAGCCCCAGAAGAAGAAATTGTTGAGAAAGAAGACAAACAAGCACAAGAAGTGGTAGCCGAACAAGTGCAATCGCAAGAAGCACCAACCCAAGAACCACAAGACGAAAAAGTCGCACAAGAAGAAAGCGAGCAAACACCAGAGCAACAGGATGTTCAAGGTTATTATGATGACAATGGTTACTATTGGTTCGCCAATGGCACATATTACGATAATCATAACTATTATCATGATGAGAACAATGATATATATGACCAAGATGGGAATTATATCTCGCCAGAAGAATACGAGAGATTAACAGGTGAAAAAGTTGATAGTGGTAGCAATGTTGAAAGTCAAACAGCCGAAGAACAAGCCGAAAAACCGGTTGAGCAAGTGCAAGACACACAAATGTCCAACGAGCAAGAACAACCAACCGAACAATCACTAGATCAACTCACTGAACAACCAGCACAAGAGCAAATTGAACAACCAGTAGAAAGTCCACAAGAACAACAAGTTGAAGAAGTTGTTGAAGAGCAATCTGCGGAAGAAAAACAAGCCCAACCAGTTGAAGAAATACTAAAGGAGGAAAAGCCAAAAGGTAAACGCGGTCGTCCAAGAAAAAATACAACGGATGAGCAGCAAGAAAGTAAACCAAAGGGTAAACGCGGTCGCCCTAAAAAAGTTGAAACCGAATCGAATGGTGAAAAGCAAGAACAAGAAAAACCAAAGGTAGGACGTGGTAGACCAAAGAAAGAACAACAATTTGATGCCCCAGTTAAGCCAAAGGCGGGTCGTGGTCGTCCTAAAAAAGAAAAGAACGAAAGTGAAGAACAAAAGCCAAAGTCTGGGCGCGGTCGACCAAAGAAAGAGCAAAAAGAAAACACAGAACAAAAGCCAAAGGTAGGACGTGGTAGACCAAAGAAAGAAAAGGTAGAAAATACCGACGAAAGGCCAAAGGCAGGACGCGGTCGCCCTAGAAAAGAAAAGAAAGAAAGTGCAGAGCAAAAGCCGAAAGGCAAGCGCGGTCGTCCTAAAAAGCAAGTAAGTGATTTAAACGAACTTAGTGAACAGATTGCGAATGAAACAGATAAATTAAAACAACAGCAAGACGAGTTAAATCGTGAACTTGACGAAACATTGCAACATATCAATGCTCAACAAAACGATGATAAGCCGGACGGGGAAGCATAAAAACTTCCAAAAACAAACACCCACATTGTGAAAAATAAAAATGTGGGTGTTTTTATATTTAACTATATTTTATCCAAAGTCGAACAAATCATTTGGAGTCATCTCAAATCTTTTGAATAGGTACATAATTTCCCATAATCTAACTTGATTATAACTTTCTCATACTCACTGTAATAAGATTAATGTTTAATTTTGCTTGGGTGTGTTTGTGTTGTATTTGAATTATTGTACTTTTTCAAAGTTGTAATTAGGCACAATAAAATAGCCACAAACAAGTTTAATTTTCGTATTTTTTTGTGATTTTTGTTTGGAAAATTATTGTTTTATGTTAATATGTACATATGCAAAGATTGGATATATATTTGGCTCAAAGCGGGTTTTGTCAAACAAGAAG
>CAYQLL010000006.1:14089-16545 GCA_964418405.1 uncultured Christensenella sp.
AATTAATAAAAGAAGGCAAAGTTATGGTTAACGAAAAAACTATCACAAAAGCGGGTTGTTTGATTTTAGGCACTGAAAAAATTGATATTAAGGACAGTTGTCCATTTGTTTCACGCGCAGGGCAAAAACTTTTTGGTGCAATAAAAGATTTTGGCTTGAATTTTGACGGCAAAATTGTTTTGGATATTGGTTCATCAACGGGTGGTTTCACCGATTGTGCTTTGCAAAATGGCGCAAAAAAGGTATATGCTTTGGATGTTGGCACAAGTCAACTTAACTCTCGCCTAAGAAATGACAAAAGAGTTGTCGTTATGGAAAACACTGACATTCGTTCACTAGATAAAAGTAAGGTGAGTGATATCAACCTTATTGTTTGTGATGTTTCGTTTATCTCACTTACAAAAATTTCTTATAAAATTAGTGAACTTTTGCCAACTCTTGGCGAGTTTGTTGTTCTAATAAAACCACAATTTGAGTGTGGTAAAACAATTGCAAAAAAATCGAAAGGTGTGATAAAAGACGAAAAAATACACAAAAAAGTGCGAAAAATAATTCAAAATGACTTTATTTTGCACAATTTACAAATTTTATCAATAAAGACGTCATCAATAAAAGGGACAGATGGAAATATAGAATTTGTCGCCCATGGGAAAAAGGTATCAAATCTTTTTTAAGTAGTTTTTATTAAAAAACTTTTTGAGTGGCAAAAAGTTTCAAAAACTTATTGGGGGATTGCGATTGTGTCAAAACTCTCACTTTTACTTGTTTTAAGTGGCATACTGCCATGGTAGAAGCTGAGCGTCGTTCATTCGGTTTTTCCTCCCCCCAATAATAACTGTTTTCTCAGGAACCCTTAATCCATGTAAAAAAAATAAGCCAAGCGATAGTGCTTGGCTTGGTTTTTAGAGTTTTATTTCTTTAATTTCAAATGTTAGAGTGTTGCCGTTTGGAGTTTCAACATTCACAATGTCGCCAACCTTCTTGCCAAGAATGGCACCACCAACAGGTGATTCATTGGAGATAAGTCCTTCATATGGGTTGCTTTCAGTCGAACCAACAATCTTGTAGGTCACTTCTTCATCAAAAGTTTTGTCATAAAGTACAACTGTGCATCCAAGATTAACTTTGCTTGTGTCCACGTCGTCAATTATGACTGCGTTTCTAACTTTTGCTTCCATTTCTTGAATTTCAGCTTCCAGTCTTGCTTGTTCATCTTTTGCTGCATCGTATTCAGCATTTTCGCTAAGGTCGCCAAACTCTCTGGCAATGCCTATTTTTTTAATAACCTCAGGTCTTTTTTCAGTTTTGTAGTAATGCAATTTTTCTTCAAGTTGCATAAGACCATCTTTGGTTAGATATACTTTTTCCATAATTATCCCTCCGTATCGAAAAAAAATTTTAGCGTGAAATTGCTCACACCAAATAAACATCGTGTAGTTTAGCAATAAAACCACATTTTGTCAACAATTTTTTTTATTTTCAAAAATAATCAAAAAAATTGTACTTTATTTTATATGTATATTCTCGCAAAATATTCACAAAATATTTCTGGAAAGATATATGACAATTATTTCATTTTTGATTTTAATTATGGGTGGAATGAATTGGATGAGCATTGGACTACTTCAATACGACTTTATTGCAGGCTTTTTTGGAACACAAGCGAGTATATTTTCAAGGCTTGTGTACATAACAATTGGTGTTGCAACGGCATATATTTTGTTCGATATGCTTAAAAACAAAGGAAAAGTTGTTTTATTAAAGAAAAAAGACAAAAAAACACAAACAAGCGAGGACAAAAAAGATATTTTGGCGGACTAGCAAAAATATTTGACTTTATTTTTCGCACGCAATAAAATATGTGTATGGTAACATTAGTAATATTAGATGGATTTGGAATAAATAAAAGTAAGTACGGCAACGCCATAAAACTTCAAGGCACGCCACATTTAGACAAACTCAAAAGCTTCCCAAAAACAACGCTCAAAGCAAGCGGGGAAGCGGTTGGACTTAGCGAAGGGCAAATGGGCAACAGTGAAGTTGGGCATCTAAACTTAGGTGCTGGCAGAGTTGTTTATCAGGACTTGCCAAAGATAAATAACGATATTAAAAGTCGTGCATTTTTTTCAAACAAAGCAATAAATCAAGCAATGGATAATTGCCTAATGCACAATTCAAGTTTGCATATTATGGGACTTGTTAGCGACGGTGGTGTGCATAGCCACATAAGTCATCTTTTTGTGCTCGTGGATATGGCACATAGAAAGGGCATAGAAAATGTATACATTCACTGCTTTATGGACGGCAGAGATACACTAAGAGATAGCGGGGTGAAGTTTATAGAACAACTAAAGTCCTACATTCAAGGCAAAGCACAAATCAAGTCGCTTTGTGGTAGAGTGTATGCGATGGACAGAGAAAATCGCTGGGATAGAATTGAAAAGGCGTACGATATG
>CAYQLL010000007.1:0-15664 GCA_964418405.1 uncultured Christensenella sp.
AAAATAATAGCAAAAAAATGCTTTTTGTTGATATTTTTTCACTTATTTTTGGAATTTTGCTTACAATTTTGACGCTTGTACTTAAAAAGCCTACTTGGCTTTACTGGGCGTTGTTCACAATTAGTGCGTTGTCTTTGGGTTACAAAACCTACTATAAAGCGCTAAAACTACTCACAAAAGGAATAATAAACGAAAATTTTTTGGTAACGCTATCTGTTATTGGTGCAACTATAGTGGGGGAACATTGTGATGCACTTATGGTTGTTGCACTTTACTCAATTGGAAAAATTTTGGAAGGGGTTGCACTAGATAAGTCAAAAAAATCTATTGCAAAACTCACCAACATAAAACCTGAATTCGCATATATATTAAATGAAAATGGCGAAGAAGTAAAAGTTGACCCGAGTGTAATAAAAGTCAGCGACACGCTAATTGTCAAAGCAGGCGAAAGAATTGCTGTTGACGGAGTTGTTTTGTCTGGAAGTGTTACACTAAACACACAAAGTTTGACTGGCGAAAGTTTACCAGTTAGTGTAAGTGAAGGGTACGAAGTCTTATCGGGTTCAATTGTGCTTGACGGTGTGCTAAAAATCAAGGCAACAAAAGAATATAAGAACAGTACTGTAAGCAAAATTTTAGACCTAATAGAAAATGCAAGTGACAAAAAAGCAAAAACCGAAACAGTTATTTCTAAAATTGCAAGGTGGTATACTTTGGGTGTAATTGTTCTTGCTATTGTAGTTTGGGGTGTTGTGTGGGCGATGACAAATAACCTGAATACAGCAGTGTATCGTGGACTAATTTTCTTGGTTGTGTCTTGCCCTTGTGCTTTTGCAATTTCTGTTCCGCTTTCATATTTTTCAGGTATTGGCAACGCCTCAAAAAACGGAATACTTGTAAAAGGTTCAAACTATTTGGATGTACTTGCAAAACTTGAAGTTATTGACTTTGATAAAACTGGGACACTAACCACTGGAGAATTTGAGATTGTGAATGTTGAAACACTTGGCAAGTACAAAAAAGAAGAAATTGTATATATAGCGTGTCTTGGCGAACAGTATTCAAATCATCCACTTGCAAAGGCAATTACTAAAAATTGCACCAAAAAACTTGAAAAAGTTGAAAAAATTAAAGAAATTGCAGGAAAAGGTGTGTATTTTGAGTATTTGGGCAAAAATTATTTTGTTGGAAGATATAGCGAAAATTTATCAAAAACGATGGTAGAAGTGTATGAAAATGATATAAAAATAGGGACAATTGAACTAATGGATGAGATAAAACCAACCACTTCGTCTTGCATAAGACAACTAAAAGAAATGGGAATAAAAACTGTTATGCTATCAGGCGACAGTAAAACTATTGCAAATAGTGTTGCAAAAACTATTGGAATTGATGAAGCGTATGGCGAACTTCTCCCAAAAGATAAGTATAATTTTATTGAAAAGCAAAAAGCACAAAATATCGTTATGGGGTATGTTGGCGATGGAATAAATGATGCTCCAAGCTTGATGCTTGCCGATGTTGGCATAAGTATGGGGCTTGGTGGAAGCGATGCGAGTATTGAGGGCTCGGATATTGTCATTGCAAACGACAATATAGAAAAAATAGTTGATGCAATCAAAATATCCAAATTTACAAGAAAGATTGTTTGGCAAAATATAATACTATCGGCAGTTGTTAAAATTGTATTTTTGTCACTTGGTGCGTTTGGAATTACTGGAATGTTAAGTGCGGTCATTGCTGATGTTGGTGTAACCTTGGTTGCAATATTAAACAGTATTCGTGCATTAAAATTTGTACCAAAAAAGAAAAAATAATGAAAAAATGCCCAAAAAATGACTAAAAAACTGCAAATTTTAGTCTTTTTTTATAATTTTGCAATTTTGCTTTTTGCAATTTATTTCTTTTATCAATGCAAAAGTTTATGCCATTTTACACTCTTTTGTTTGACAAAGTTATGTTAAAGGTTTATACTATCAAAGTTAAATTTTATGGAGAAAAATATGCAAGAAAATATTTATAAAACTCATAATTGCGGTGAGTTAAGAATAAACGATGCTGGCAAAGAAGTTAGACTTGCTGGCTGGGTTAATTCAATAAGAAAATTGGGCGGAATAACTTTTGTTACACTAAGAGACCATTTTGGTATAACTCAAATTTTAGTTAATGACGAAAATATGTTGCAAAACATAAACAAAGAATGCACAATAACGGTTAAGGGTATGGTTCAAGAGCGTTCAAGCAAAAATGCTAATATGCCAACTGGTGACGTTGAAGTTGTTGCAAAAACTATTGAACTTTTGGGAAAGTGCCAAAGTATTTTGCCTTTTGAAATAAGTGAAGCACCAAATACAAAAGAAGAGCTAAGGTTAAAATATAGATATCTTGATCTTAGAAACCCAAAAACACACGAAATGATTGTGTTCCGTGCAAAAGTTTTGAATTATGTTAGAAACAAAATGACGGAGATGGGTTTTTTGGAAGTACAAACACCAATACTGACATCATCTAGTCCAGAAGGTGCAAGAGACTATATTGTCCCAACAATAAATGCACCAGGTGAATTTTATGCACTCCCACAAGCACCACAACAATTCAAACAACTTTTGATGATTTCAGGTTTTGATAAGTATTTCCAAGTTGCACCTTGTTTTAGAAATGAAGCGGCAAGGGCAGATCGCTCACCTGGGGAGTTCTATCAAATTGACTTTGAAATGAGTTTCGCAACACAAGACGATGTTATGAATGTTTGTGAAAACTTTATCACGGGATTATTCAAAGAATTTACAACTAAGGAAATTGGCACAGCACCTTTTGTTCGCATTCCATATAAAGTTGCCATGGAAAAATATTGTAGCGATAAGCCAGATTTAAGAAATCCGCTCATTGTTCATGATTTATCTAAGATTTTTGCCAACACGGAGTTTAACGCATTCAAGGGTAAGACAATAAAAGCAATTTGTGCCAGTGCGGACGGCAAAAGTAGAAAATTTTATGACGAACTTGGAACTGTTATTGTTAAAAACGAAGGGAAAGGACTTGCTTGGCTCAAGTTTAATGATGGTGAATTTACTGGTTCAATTGCCAAGTTTTTGACAGAGGAAAATAAAAATGATTTGATAGGTGAATTTGACCTAAGTGGCGGAGAAAGTTTGTTTATGGTTGCCGACACAAAAGAAATGGCAACAAAACTGGCAAACGTACTTAGAAACGAACTTGGCAAACAACTTGATTTGATTGACAAAAATAAAGTTGCATTTTGCTGGATATGTGACTTTCCGTTCTTTGAAAAGAATGAAGAAACGGGGAACATTGATTTTGCTCACAACCCATTCAGTATGCCACAAGGTGGGATTGAGGCACTTAATTCAAGCGACCCATATAGCATAGTTGCATATCAATATGACCTTGTTATCAATGGCTATGAATCTCTTAGTGGTGCGGTTAGAAATCATCAAACAGATTTGATGGTAAAAGCATTCCAAATGGCAGGTTATGACGAACAAACTGTTAAAGAAAAATTCGGTGCATTATATAATGCATTTAGTTATGGTGCTCCACCACACGCGGGCGGTGCTTTTGGACTTGAAAGACTGCTTATGATTATGACCGATAACGAACTTATCCGTGATGTTATCGCATTCCCACTAAACAAAAATGCAAGAGATTTGCTCATGGGTGCACCTAGCAAAGTCACCGACAAACAACTTAGCGATGTCGGTATAAAAGTTATCACAAAAGACGAATAGTTAACTTTCAATCGCTGTCTTGTCTTGCAAGTCGGCGATTTTTTATGCTTCTTTTTAGGATTATCGTATGACCATAACCAAATTTTTCAAAAAATATCAAAATTTTAGGTGCAATTTGTGCTGAATTGTGATATACTACACATTTGATTGTTTTATTAAGTAATAAAACAATCGCAATCAATCAAAGGAGAAAAAATTGCAAAAAAACAAGGAGCAGGAAGTATCGCAAGTTGACGAACCTACAATGTCATCCAAGCGTAAAACTATCTATATAGCATTCAAAACTTTAATTTGCTTAATTTTGATTGGTTGTGGCGTTTTGGGCGGATATATTGTTGGAGATTTGGTTATTGGGCAAATAGATACCTTTGATCCAAGCGGTTATACAGCAAGTGCATACAGAGAAAAAGATGCCGATATAAAGATATGGGAGCAAAAAAGCATTATAGAACTAACAGCCACACAGATTTTTGTTGTTGCAGAGGCAAAAATACAAAAATGTGAAAACTATTGTATTTACACCAAGGGTTATGATGGTGGAGATAAAGGAAAAGTGACGACACTAGGTATGACACAAGATTTGTATGGTTATAGATACAGAAAGGGGACAAAAGGCTATTTTGATTATTTTAGTACTGGCATTGCCAATGTTGCAAAAAAAACCGAGTACACGATTGGCGAAGATAAATATTATTCGTTCGAGGGGACACTTAGTGGTGACAATGTGACTTGGGTACCATATAAAACTGACTCCGGACTTGAGTATAGGACTAAAGCGGAATATGAAGAACTAGCGGGCGTTAATCCGGATAGCCCAATAGATTACATTGTTTCCAGAAAAACAGTTATAAGCGAGAAAAATAATGGACAAGTTGGCAGTTTGTATAGTTTTACACTCAATCTCAATGTGACAACAAGCGTGTTAAATTATGTAAAGAAAATGAAATATATGAGCGGGTTTGACTATCCAAAATTCACAAATATAGAAATACGATTTGAAGTCGACAAAGATATGAATTTTCAAAACATATATATCAATGAAAGTTATAAAGTTATCGGTATGAATGCGGTTGGAAAGTATAAAAATGAATTTCACTATAACCAAGAAGACATTGTGGAAAAATAATTATGAAAAAGTTTAAGAAGTATTTGAAAAAATTTATGTTTTATTTCGGTGCGTTTGCAGTAACCTTAATTGTGGTCGCTGGTTCAAAGGTTGCCTTATTTTTGGTGACCCAAAAACCAAATGAAGATCCCATTTATTCCGAGGAAACTACTACCGAAGATAATGCACTAACAAAAGTTATGAACAAAGTAATGGAAACTGATAATGCAAAAATGGGATTATCTATGAAGATAACACCGCAAGACACAAATAATGCAGTTGACATAAATGCTAACCTTTATGCTAATATTCAAGATGGGAAAACAAATGATGGATTAAATTTTAATAACATTAAGTTATCATTAAATGGTTGTATAAATTTTCAAAATAAAAACATACCTTTTGATATATGTTATGTAAACGACTATGTTTATGCAAATGTTGCGAATGTAAATTTCAAACTTTCCACAAGCGATGCAGTTCAAGATATAACAAAAATACTCAATTTGACAATACTTGATAAACTTGGTGTTTCTATTACACTTCCTGATATGTTCAATATGACTTTTTCACAAGATATACTTATGAGTTTGGCAAATAAAATAACTGAAACCGATGTGGAAGATGGAAAAGAATTGACACTAGATTTGTTTGGTTATGGTGATTTAGTGATAAAAACAAATAACGATTATTTACCACAATCAATTTATTCAAAAAATATAAACATAAACGGAACACAATTACTAGCAAATATTGACACAAACTTAAAAGCGGAAAAACAAGAAATAAATGAACCGGATAACAAAAATGAAGTTATGGATGTGACTACCTTAACCCAAATTGTTGAGAGTGTAGACAACCTTACATCAAAAGGGGAAATTGGCGGGGAATTATCACTGAATGTGTATGATCATAACTTTAATATTGATTATAGTCTAGATTTTTCTGATCCTTCAAACATACAATTTTATGCAAAAACAAAACTTGGCAGTGATTATATCATATTAAATTACAAACAAAACAAAGTGTATGTTTCTTACAAAAATCTAAAATATTACTACAATACAGCCGATTTTAACTTAGACAAAATTGTAAATGCTATAAAATTCTATTTAAGCAAGTTTAACATTGAAATACCAGAGTTAAATTTTGATAAACTCATAAAAGAGATTGACTTGGAATATATAGTTGGTGTACTTTCAAATGTAAATGACATCAAAGTAAGTGGAAATGGTCTACTTTATGAAAAACAAGATTATATGATTTCCTTAAACTTGACAAACGGTGAGATTGATAACATAAAAGCAACATACAAAGACGATCTTGAATTTACTTTAACACTAAACAAGACAATTGAAAGTGTTGAGATTACTGCAAGTGAATACAAAAATATTAAAGACGAGAAACTTATAAGCAAAATTATTGATGGGATTTTGTATAATAAACAAATAGCCTTTGATATCAACGCGACTTACAATAATGAAAATGTAATTGGAAAACTTCAGATTGATCTAACGAGCGACTTAGATATTCAATTAACACTCAATATATTGGATACAAATGTTGTTGTGGCATACATTGATAAAATAATGTATGTTGAAATAGGAGATATCTTAAGAGCAAAAGGTACACTGGACGATATAACAAGTTTTGTAAAACAATTTGACTTGCCGAAACTCGAATTTGACTATAATTATGATAGTCTAGTTAATATCTATACTGATATAATCGACCTTTTGAACCAACATAACGTAACGATTGATTTTGTTAAAGACAGTGATGGTATTGCAAAAATAGCAGTTAAAAAAGATAATCTAAATATTCAATTTTCAGTAAGTGATAATTTTGAAATCACATACCAAGGAAATGGTGAATATAAAGAACTAACCGACATTGCAAATTTTATAAAATCTATTGTGGTAAAAGTAGCCAATTTTGAACCAATATACAAAGTTAGTGTAGCTTACAAACAATATGAGATTACGGGACAAATTAAATATATCAACAAAAAACTTGAAGGTGAGTTTAATACAACAATTTTTGAGAAACAACTTCAAATTAAGATAAAAGACAACACACTCTACATCAATTTTGATGGTTTTAAGGCAAAATGCAGTTTTAAAAATGCAAAAGATTTGTTTGAGTATATTATGACTTTTGCAAAAGACGACATTGAAAAAACTTTTGGCAAAATTGAACTAAGAGAACCAGACATCGCGGGAATACTTAGCGAACTTAAAATAAAGATTAGTGGCAACATTGCACAAGTTTTATACAACGACATAACTTTGCAACTAGACAGCGAACTTGCAACATTCAATCTTGCATATAACGATGTTACATTGATTGCGAACAAGACAACTAACTTTAATATAGATGTGACAGATAGTGAGTATTTTGATTTGTACGAATTAAAAGAATTATCAAAAGCAGTGTATAACACATTGAAGAATATGTGTATCAGTGGAAATGCAATAGCAAATATAAAATTATTTGGCGAGTTAAATACACTAAATGTGAACTATAAGATAGGATATATTGACGGCAACCTGTTAGGATACATAAATACTAACTTCAAAGGGCTCGATATAAATATTTATATGGAAAATAACGACCTTTACTTTGATATAATTGGAATAAAACTTCATATAAATACAAGCGAACTTGAGAACATTGTTAGTTGGATAAACACTACTTTTGACAAAAACTATAGCATTGACACAAAAGAGTCACTATTTGACAAACTCAAAAACATACACTTTGACATTGTTAAAAGTGTTAAATCAACAAGCGGTCAAACATATGTTGAATTAAAGGATAACTTTGATATAAATCTTATATTCGACGACTATATTAGACAAGTTGAATTCTATCAAAATGAAAATGGCGCAACACTAAAATGTACAAACTTTGAAAAATTTGACCTAAGCAGTCTAAATAAATCTGAATACAAAAAGTACACAAGTTACACAACACTTATTGAAAATGTTTATAATCAAATAATGGAAAAACAATTTAATGTAAGTGTAAGTGCAAAGAAATATCAAAACTCAAAACTAATAAAAAGCATCAGTGGCGATGTTGATTTGGATGTAACAAATATGCTTAATGCATATGTCAACATTTTGGGACTAGACGAACAAATAACGGCATATTATTCAAACAAGGCACTATATTTTTGCTATGGTGGTGACACGGGACTTAAAATAAAAATAAGAGAAGATGCTGTTCAAGAGATTATGAGTATTATGTGCAGTGCACTCAATGTTGATGTTTCTGCAATTCCGCTTCTTAATGATTTTTTGACAAAAGAAAACATTGATACAGACAACCTGTCCGAAATTATGCCCAAAATAGACACAAATCCGTTAAAACTTTTGGAATATGTTGAAACAATACACTACACCGACACCGATTTGACAATTGTAATCAAAGGCGAAAAATTAGGCGAGTATGCAAACGGAAAAGATATAACAATCAAAATTTGTTACACAAGTGATAAAATGACAAACATTGAGATAAATAACTTAATAACCAATGTTGAAACAAACGAAATGATAAATGCAAACATTGTATTCAATGATTACACTGGTGTAAAGCAAGTTGAAAATGCAAGCAAATACATTGACCTATCCGACTCAAAAGACTTAATTCGCGCTTTTGTGAACACGTCAAATCTAAATGACTTCCATATAGTTGGTGGAGTTAAACTTAACATTGATATTGGCATAAAATTTGACGCTGCCACAGTTGGTATTGATGCAAAAGTTAAGAAAATTATAACAAAAACAAAAGAGTTCAACGAGGATACTGGCGAGTTAATCGAAACAGAAAAAACTTCTTGGGACGGATACATAGAAGTTTGCAACTATCCAATAATAACGGGTGTAAACAATGCGACTTCAAACGGTGTGGGTTTGCTTTCAAGAAAGAGAGTTATCACAATATACTTCCACGAAGGGAATATATATTTGTCAACAGTTGACAACAAGTCAGGCGCTTGCAAAGAGTTCTCAAGAATGACAAAGATTACGCCAACTTATCTTGTGGATAATCTAAAATATTATATGAATTACTTGCTTGGTTTCACTGACTCAATCCAAAGCAAAATAAACGAAGCGATTGACAAGAGCCAGTCCTATACAGGCAAAACTGACTATGGCAACATTGTAAAACAGTACACTCACAGCGGAAGCAAACATACAATTGTTGTTAACCTAGCCGAGATAACTCATAACTCAGACATTGGAACGCTTACTGTTATTATTGAAACATCAAATGCGTTAACAAGTGACAAGAAAGACTATTTCAAACGTTTAGATATTGATATGCAACTTTTAGATGGTATGATATCTCTAAAAACAGATAGTTCGAGCAGTCAAAGTGATAATCAATCATTGTTTTTGGTTGACATTGGACAAAGTTTGGATATATCAAAGGCAACAACTTTTGTTGAAAATTATGATAACGTTTTAGGGTTTGGCCTAAATGGCGAGTACGAAAAGGAAGGCACAGGCAGTTGGAAACAAGTCAACAAAGACGAAAGAAAAATTTACTTTGTTGATAACGATGTGGTTATATCAACTCAAACGGGCATTGTTGCTTCAAAAATAACTTTCCCAAATATGACAGACAAAGTTAGTGATGATGGCGTAACAAGGACAGTTTGCACATTTGCTGGTTGGTACACCGATCCAAATTACAAGACATTGTTTAGTCAAGACACTTTCGCAAGTTCAAATCTAACACTTTTTGCAAAGTGGGATATAAAAGAGCAAAAGAAATACACAAAAATAAACTTTGTAACGAACGACGAGCGTGTGACAGTTGATGCATTAGTAGGTTTTGTTGGAGATAACCTTGCACTTCCAGTGCTTGCAAATATTAGCGAAGATATCGATGAGTATACATCAAAACTAAAAGTATTTTTAGGTTGGCAAACTATAGACGGACAAGATTACACATACACAACTTTCCAAGATGGCGAAATAACACTCTATGCAAAATGGGAAGAGATTATCACAAAGACATACGACCTTACAATATATCACAATGCCGATGTAATTTACTTTGGAAAAGTTAAAGCCGACGAGCATTTTGATATATCAACTCTTGAAATTTACGAACTTTACACAAAAGTATATTCAACTTGTGATTTTGACGACAACAACTTAGTTACATCATTTGTTGTAAGTCAAAACACAACTTGGTACATACGAAATGCATACTATGTTACAGTTGTTTCAAGTTACACAACACAAAATGGTGACCCTTACTATAACAAACAAACACTGTATGAAGGCTCAACTCTCTCGCTCCCAACATATTCAAACTATGAAGAAAACAAAGGTACATACACAGTGGAATACAAATTCAAAGGCTATAAACTTGAAGGAAGTGACACGCTTATCACAACAAACAGTGTAACAACAGTGTCTGGTGACAAAAAATACACTGCAGTTTGGGATGTTAAAGAGTATTGTATTGTAACATTTGATGTTAGTGCTTGGGTCAATCCAAGTTGGTGGAAACCTACAAAAATATTGCCAGCAAAATTTGTAAGTCGTTCAACAGTTTCAAACACAAACAACACAAACCAAGTTAAGATAGAAAGAAACACAAATCTTGTGTTTAGTAGTTATGTTGCGACCTGTAAATATAAATATGGCACTACATACAACTTTAAGACAATTGCTTGGGGAGATAGTGTTCAAAACTTGTACGATGGAAGTTACTCAGGTGCCACATCTTTGAAAATTACGGGCAACATAACGCTAAAACCAATTTGGGTACACGCATAACAAATTTTTGTTTGACAAAGCGTTATGTTTGTTATATACTTTGCAATGTTTGTTATGTTGGCATCTTGACATATAATAGCTTTTGTGCTAAATTTATCTTAAAGAGGGATATATGGAAAAGTTTATCAATGACATAAAAACATTTTTCTATGAAATGCAAAGTTTCACAAAAATTGCAATTGTGGCATTGCTTAGTATATTACTTGTGCTTGCATTTGCAAAATTTATTAAAACAATTTCAAAAGATAAAGCAAAATTTAGTCTTGGACAAATTTTATTGATAGCAATTTTGGCAGGTTTACTTATTTTAATAAGTATGTGGAGTTTTTAATTAAGGAGAATATATGAAAACAAATTTATTACTAGGATCAACAATGCCTTATTGGGTAACAAGTTCTTTCCCAATTATAAGAATTGTGCTTGTGTGCATAATGGCGGTTTGTGCAGTAACAATGATTATCACAACTCTTATGCAATCAAATGCAAATGATGACGGACAAAGCGCCCTAACGGGTGTAAGTCAAGAAAGCTACTACGCACAAAACAAAGGTGAATCAAGAAATGTAAAACTTTCTCGTGCGACAATCATATGCGTTTCTATTATGGCACTTTGCATTGTTTTGTATTTTGTAAGTTTACTAATTTATCAAGGTTAGTCAAAAAAATCTACCAATAAGGCAACAAACCTTATTGGTAGATTTTTTATGTCATTTTTTATCTAACAAATCTTTTTGTAGTTCTTTACTTGCGGTTAAAAAGCCAATTAAAACAGTTTTATAGTATTTTTGATATTGTGTATTTTTACATTTTTTGACATTGTTTTCAAGCATAACTTTTTCTCTTTTTTCGTCATAAATTGGCAAATTGTTTGCATTTTTGTATATTGTAACATCTTTTATAACATCCATTCTTTTTTCAAAAAGTTGAATAATTTGATTGTCAATTTCGTCCAATTCTTCTCTACATTTTAAAAGCGTTTTCATTTTTTCTCCTTTTACATAATAAGTGTGGCAAGTGGATAACCAACACAAAGCGATACAATTAGTGACAAAACCATAAGCAGTGAACCATATAAAAGCACAGATTTTGTGTCGCAGTAGTCACTACCTGCAACGATTGCAATATGTGGCATACTTGGTGGAGTAGCAAAGGCGTAAGCACTAAGCATTCCAATTAAACAAATCACAGCATTAAGATTGACATCAACGCCAGTTGATATAATTATTGAACTTGCAACTGCGGAAACGAGCGTTGCCGTAACCATATTTGACGATACATTTGTTTGTAACATTGCCCAAAGTGCGAAAATAATCACAAGAAGTATGGCGGGAACATTGGCAAGTGTGCCAGATAAGTTTGTTTGAAGGAATGTTTTTAGTCCAACATCGTTACTGGTCATTGCTGTTCCCAAAATTAGTGTGCTTGCACACATAATCAAACTCCCCCAAGGCACACCATTTTTGAAGGCGTCAGTTAGGTCAATTAGTGGCTTTTTGTCAACTCTTATAATACACAAAATAAGTGTTCCAAGCATAGCTGGCATTGCTGTTCCGTAAGCATTTATAAAGTTATAAAACTTTGGACTAATATTTTTTACTAAACTTGGCAAAACCCATAAAAGTATCACAAAAATAAATACAACAAGACTTATAATTTCTCTCTTGTCTTTTTTGGGCAAATCTTTTTTAAGTTGTGATGTATCAATGTCTTTGAGTTTGGATAAATCAGGTCGCATAATAATTCTAAACATAAAAATCATTAAAATAAACGAAATTATTCCAACAGGAATAGCAAAGAGCATATATTGTCCATAGCCAACAGTAATATTTGCCGCATTCATTGCAAGTATAGGAAAAACGTGAGCAATTGGCGTCATTCCAGACGATATTGAAACAGTGAAGCCAAGTCCCATTAGAAGCATTTTCCCGACCTTTTCACCTTTTTCAATATTTGCTATCTCAAAAATTTCAGTCAGAATTGGAAGTATCACAACAAATAAAACCGACGGAGATATAAAACAACCTAAAATTAAAATCGAAAGCCAAAACATTATGCAAAACCACCATCCGCCCCTTTTGGCAAGTTTGTTTGACACAAACCAAATTGCAATTCTTTTGATTAGGGGCGTTTTGGATAAAGCATATGTGCAAATAAATGTAAATAACAAAAAGATAAAAGTGCTGTTACCAAAACTGCCAGCCAAAACAGATGTGAAATTGAAATTATCCAAAAATGCTAATGAAAAAATACAAAGAAGACTTGGCCAGTCTATGCCAATTGTTAGCCAAAGTATCAAACTGCCAACAAAAATACCAATAACGCCCATAGCATCTTGTGTAAGTCTGCTTGGTGCGGGAATAAATCTCGTACAAAAACATAAAGCAATGCAAATTGGTATCATTATGCATCTATATATTGTGTTATCTTTTAGTTTCATATAAATGTATCCTTTAGTAAAACTATACTCGTCTAGGATAACACACAAAATAAATTATTGCAACATTATTTGAATAGCAATAACAAAACAATGCACAAAGTTACAATTCATCAAACATTATTTCAATCTACAAAATTGAACAAAAAAATAAAAATATGTGTGCAAAAAATATTTGTAATTTACGAACGAAAATGATACAATGAAAGTGTCAAAAAAAAGGAGAAAAAAATGAATAAAAAAATAGCAAGTTTAATTTTGTGCGGTTGTTTGGCAGTCCCAACCACATTTTTGCTGTCAGGTTGTGGAGAAAATGATGGCGACGATAAAACTGTTATGAATGTGTCACTTAATCCGGAAATTGAGTTTATTTTGGACAACGAGGAAAAGGTTATAAGTGTCAATGCAAAAAATGAAGAAGGCAATCTAATCTTGTCTGCACAAACAAGCACAGAGCAGTTTGTTGGTAAAGATGCCGACGATGCAGTAAAACTTTTTGCATCTTACTCAAAAGAAATGGGATTTTTGTTTAAAGGCGAAGTTAACAGTGGGGATAATAACATAAAAATCCAATTTTCTGGCGATAAAAATGATGCTGACAAACTATATAAAGAAATTCAAGGCGAACTAAATTCCTATCTTTCGTCAATCGATATTCAAGGAACAGTGACGCAACTTGAAACACTAACAAAAGAAAAAATTCAAGAACTTGTTTTGGAATGTGAACCATATCTTAACCTAGAACAAATAAAAAGTTGGTCAAATGATGAGCTTATCAATAAACTGAAACAATCTCGTGACGAAACAAAAGAATTTTTGTCACAAGAACTAAAACAAGCATACTATGAAGCAAAAGAGTTTGCAGTTAATCAAGCAAAATTTGAATATGCAAAGAGTCAACTAAATGCGATACAAAAGGTTGCACTAGACACAGCAAACACAGTATACAAATCTGCGTGTGACACTTTGGAAAACACAAGGAAGAGTTTGTTTGTAGATGAAGATAGCACATACCAAACGGCGCTCACAGCATTTAGGGAAAAGAAAACCGAATTTCTCAACTACAAGAACTTTATTCAAGAAAAAGATTTTGGAACAAACACTGACGCGAAGGCTATCGCTTTGGCAAAACTTGACACAATCAAAGATGCGCTTGACGAAGTCGAAGCACAACTTGAAAGTGCAAAAAATGCAGGTATACAAGCAATAGATAATGCGAAATCGCAAATCACAACAGCATATAACGCAGTCGTTCAGGCAATTTCGAGTTTTGATAAAGATGTGAATTCATTGTTGGACGAAGCGGGTAAAAATATCACATCAAGCATTGAAACTTTTGAAACACAATTTAAAACAGACTATAGTACAATTTCTCAAAAAGCAAAACAAGATTGGGAAAATATGAAAACGAAATTGATTGCAGGATATCAAGAATAACAGAAAAATGAATAAAAATTAACAAAAAATAAGCCAAAACATCAAAATTTTGGCTTATTTTTATATATTTATCAAATTTTTACTTATTTTGAGTATTCGTCATCATAATCTTTTTTATGTACACTAAATCCATTTTCGGTTGCACTTAGTGTGTAGTCATTATAGTTAAAATCTTCAATTTCGTCGCTTTGATATAGGTTGCCATCGGCATCGAGATAGTAAACATTTCCGTTTGCGTCTACATATTCTTCCACATTATTTGCATAAACTTTATCGCAAGAATATGAAATTTCGCCACAATCAGTAAATTCAAAGTCTTCTTCCATGTTTTGTCTTGCAAAGTCAAAGCCATCTTTAATTTTCAAATCTTTTGTTAAGTATTCAACAACTTCACGCCTATACTCAGGCTTTAGTAGAGAAGAGATTTTTGCTTGCTTTTCGTCATAGTCCATTTTCATTCTATCTCTTGAAAAGTCGCAAGTTTGTTTAACGTACGAAAGGGCGCAATCTTTGGCATATCTTAAATCGTCCATATCTTTTGCATTTTTGGCAAGTTCAATAAATTTTTCAAAATATATCATATACGCACACATAGTGTAGGTATTGAAGTGTTGAAAAACATTGATATTTTCTCGCATTGCGTCCAAAATTTCGTAATATTTATAACCATAGGCATAATTATTGTTTCCGTCATACAAGTGATGAGTTATTTCCGCTTTAACATCGTTGATATAGTAATCGTTAAGCGTCCTTGTCAAAATTCCAGAAATTTGTGAGTTTTGTTTTAATATTCTTAGTCTTGCATACAAACGCACTTTGTCATCATAGTCCATATTGCTTAGTTTTTTAAGTGCTTGTGCGGATAGTTGTTTATGTTCCATATTTATTCTCCAATAATAGATTATCACAAACTTAACTTATATGCAAGAGCAAATATTCAAAAAAAGCTATTCAATGATAAAAACCTATTTTTATGCCAAATTGTAAAATATGTTGCTAAAAATATTGACAAAGCGATTTTATTTGTGTTAAAATTGCCACGATACGGAAAAGTACTCAAGAGGTCGAAGAGGCGTCCCTGCTAAGGATGTAGGAGTCCACAAGGCTCGCGAGGGTTCAAATCCCTCCTTTTCCGCCA